>NZ_CDRRUH010000022.1:0-41969 GCF_977045365.1 Fusicatenibacter sp. | reverse complement strand
GAATAATCGCCGTACTTAAGTTATTGCTTCCGACAAGCGCTGCAATCGGCAGGGTGCACAGCACCGCCTTTGCCATAAACCAGAGACTGTCGAACCGGCCTTTCGTGCGCTCCATCACCCAGGGCAGGAAGAGAATCACCGCCATCTTGGCAAATTCCGAGGGCTGGAACGATAAGGGGCCAAGCTTTAACCACCGCTTCGAGCCGTTGTACTCACTTCCGAAAAAGAGCACCGCCGTCGAGAGTGCAAGGGAAGCCGCATAAAACCATGGTGCCAGTGCAAACAGCCGCCGGTAATCCATCTTTGCGACCGCATACATACCGATCACACCGAGTGCACTCGCAAAGAGCTGCTTTTTGAAATAATAAGCCGGGTCATGGAATCTGACCCGGCCGTTATACGCGCTGGCGCTGTACAGAATCACAAGGCCAAGACCCAGCAGAATCCATACCGTCACCAGCAGCGTTCCATCTATTTTTTTCTCTTTTTCCTTCTGCATCCGCGCCACACCCGCCGTTCGCTCTTTTTCAGCTTATGCGGGATATTTTCCTGATATGACCTTTTTACAGTGTTCTTACGTACTCCTTAAACAGCTCACCGCGCTGCTCATAGCTCTTAAACTGATCCCAGCTTGCGCAGGCCGGGGAAAGAAGAACGGCATCCCCTGCATTTGCCTTGTCGTGGCAGATCTGTACGGCTTCTTTTAAGTTGTCTGCCATGATAATGTCGTTGAATCCGACGCTTCTTGCCGCTTTTTCGATCTTCTCTTTCGTATCTCCGATCAGAACCAGGAAGCGTACCTTTCCATCGAATGCCTGAATCCACTCTTCGTAGGTGGACTGCTTGTCGTAGCCGCCGCCGATCAGCAGAGTCGGGCGGTTCATCGCCTGGATGCCTTTGATGGCCGCATCCGGATTCGTTCCCTTGGAATCGTTGTAATATGCCACGCCGTCCTTCTCGCAGACATACTCGATGCGGTGCTCTACCCCTGCAAACTCCTGAATGACTTTGCGGACAGTTTCCATCGGCACGCCTGCATGAAGTGCCATCGCAGAAGCAACCATGACGTTTTCAAAATTATGTAAGCCGAGCAGCTTTAAGTCGTCGGTTCTGGTCAGAAGCTCCGTCGCGCCGTTCTTTGCAATGCGGATTTCGCCGTCCTGATAATAGATGCCGTCCTTTAACGCACGCAGACTCGAGAAGTACATCACCTGTACTTTCTTCTCTGCCATCAGCTTTTCGCCGAACGGGCGCAGGATTTCGTCCTCATAATTCAGTACACAGAGATCATCCATCGTCTGATTTTCGGTGATACACTCTTTCACGCGGATATACTCTTCCATCGTATGATGGCGGTTCAGATGATCCTCGGTAATGTTTGTGATCGCACTTGCCGCCGGGTGGAACTCTTTGATGGTTTCCAGCTGGAAGCTGCTGATCTCGGCAACCGTTACGGTATCATCTGTCGTGTCGAGTGCTGCGGATGTGTACGGGGTTCCGATGTTTCCGACCACTTTTACTTCCGGCTGATATGCTTTCATGATCTCGCCGAGCAGCGATGTTGTGGTGGTTTTTCCGTTGGTACCGGTGATCGCAAGCACTTTTCCGCGGCTTACCTGATACGCCAGCTCCACCTCACCGATGACCGGGATCTCCTTTTCTTTCATTTTAAGGACAACCGGCAGATCCGTCGGAACGCCAGGGCTTAAAACGACAAGATCAAGGCTGTCGAGCATCTCCTCCGGGAGCTCGCCTAAGACAACTTCCACGCTGTCACGGCTCTCTAATTTTTTTAAGATTTCTTCTTTTTCGAGTTTGTCATTTCCATCGTAGAGAACGACAGAAGCACCTTTTTTGTGCAGCAGATCCTCCGCTGCAATTCCACTCTTTCCGGTTCCGAAAACCAGTACTTTTTTTCCTGCGAAAATCATGTTTGATTACCTCCATATTTTAAAGCCCCATCAATGCGATCAGGCATAATATCGCTGTGATTGTAGCAAACACTGTCACAATCTGTGTCTCCGACCAGCCCATCAGCTCGAAATGGTGATGGATCGGCGTCATCTTGAAGATCCGCTTTCCCTTCGTCAGCTTAAAAAACGACACCTGCAGGATCACGGAGAGAATCTCCATCATATAAATGAATCCCACAAGCGGCAGAAATAAGGGGAGACGTAAGAAACACGCCATTCCCGAGACAAAACCGCCGAGCGCCAGACTTCCGGTATCGCCCATAAAGACGCGGGCAGGAAATACATTGAATACCAGAAACCCCAGCAGACTCCCGATAACCGCAAGCGAGGACGGGGAAACACCGTTTCCGAGGCCGATCGATGCCACGGAAAAGAAAACAGCATTTAAAATCGTCACACTCGCCGCCAGCCCGTCAAGCCCGTCGGTAAAGTTGACACCGTTGACCGTTCCAAGAATCACAAAGGCGAGAAACGGAATCGTAAAAATCCCTGCGTCCAGCTCTTTGCCTGGAAGGAACGGAATGCGCATCCGGAGGGAAATTCCGGAAAAACGCGCCAGATACCACAGAAAGACTGCTGTGATCACTGCCTGCAATGCCATTTTCTGCTTCGGGTACAGCCCGTCGCTGCGGTGCAGCACGACTTTCAGATAGTCATCGAGAAAGCCGATCAGGCCAAAACCAAGCGTCAGAAACAGCACCGGAATCACTTCCGCTCCCTCTTTCCGGAAAAGGAGGGAAACTGCGGTAAACGCCGACAGAAACATCACGCCGCCCATCGTCGGGGTTCCCGCTTTTTTCTGGTGGCTCGGCACACCCTCTTCCCGCTCCTTCTGCCCCGCTTTGACTTTTCGCAGAAACGGGATCAGAACCGGCCCCAGCGCCAGGCTGATGCCAAAGGAAAGAAGAACCGGCAGGATCATTTCTCTTTTCATAGACGCACCTCTTCCTTTTTGTACGGATTGTGTACGGAACAGGCATGTCAAAATATTTTCTCCAGCCTATTCAGTATATAGCTTTTTGTTCTGTTTCGCAACCTTCTTTTGTAATCCCTAAATATGGCAGTACATTGGAAAAGATATCGCGGATCACCGGCGCGCAGATCGTTCCGCCGTAGTAGACGCCCTGCGGATTGCGGATAATGCAAAGCCCCAGCACCGTCGGATGCTCCGCCGGGGTGAAGCCGAGGAATGAGGAAATATAGCGGTTGGCGCTCCGCGGAAGTGTCTGCGAGGTTGCCGTCTTCCCGCCGATGGAATATCCCTCGAGGTACGCATTCTTTCCAGACCCTTCCGAAACGACGCTTTCCAGAATTTCCCGCACCGTCCTGGAAGTTTCTTCCGAAAGAACCCCTTCTTTTTCCGGAAATTTCAGATGCTTTACGACATTTCCTTCTTCATCGAGCACATCCGTTGCGACATGCGGCGTCACCATTTTTCCGCCGTTGACGAGCGCAGAGACCGTCGCCGCCAGGCGGATCGGCGTGATCTGGAAGGACTGGCCGAATGCCATCGTCGCAAGCTCAACCTCTCCGATGTTTTCCTCCTTGTGCATAATCGTCGATGCCTCGCCCGGCAGATCGATCCCCGTCTTTTCCATCAGACCAAAATTCCGGAAGTAATCACAGAACTTTTCCACACCGAGCCGCAGCCCCACTTCAATGAACACCGGGTTGCACGAGTTCTGCGCGCCCTGCACGAAGTTTTCGGCTCCATGTCCCGTCCGCTTGTGGCAGTGGATCCGGCGGTCCTCCACGATTTTGTAGCCGGGGCAGAAAAACGAATCGTTCGGCGACACAACGCCCTCCGAAAGTCCCGCCGACATCGTGATGATCTTAAAGGTAGATCCCGGCTCGTACGTATCGTTGATGCAGGCATTCCGCCACATCTGGTTCAGCAGATCCTGAATTTCTTTTTCCGAAAGTCCCGTTGTATCCTGCTGCAGCGTGAACGGATCGTTGAGGTCGAACTCCGGCACATTGACACAGGCATAGATTTCTCCGTTCTGCGGATTCATAAGAAGGATCGAGACGCTGTCCGCCTGTTTTTCTGCCATCGCCTTTTCCGCTGCCTGCTGGCAGTACGCCTGGATATTGACATCCAGGCTGACCTTTAAGTCCCTTCCCGCCACCGGCTCCTGGCGGCTCTCCCCGATGCCGTTCTGCTCAATCCCGCGCGCATCCGTTGTCGTCAGGATTTTTCCGTTGATGCCTTTTAAAATTTCCTCATATTCCACTTCCAGTCCGATGATGCCCTGATTATCGCCTCCGGTGAAGCCGATAACGCGCGACGCCAGCTCCCCTTTGGGGTAATACCGCTTGAAATCCTCATCCACTTTTACCCCCGCGTATCCGTACGACCGGATGGTATCACCCGTCTCCTTGTCCACATTCGTCTTGACACGCTCGATTGAAGACCGCTTCTCCACGCGTTTCCGCGCCGTCTCCTCCGAAATTCCAAGCTCTTTTACCAGCATCGCAGTCACCGCCTCCGGCTCCTCGATCTGGCTGTGGATCACGGAAATCGTACAGACCGTGCGGTTTGCCGCGAGAACTTCCCCGTTTGCATCAAGAATCCGGCCGCGCGCCGCCTTGATCCCGCGCTCCCGCTCGTGCAGATCATCCGCCTTCTCGGAATAATAGACGGACCGGAACACACACAGATACACCAGCCGCCCGGCAAGTCCGACCATCATTCCCATGCAGAGTACCCACAGAAGAACCGTCTTTTTCCGGTGATACGTTTTGTTTTTACGCATAGAATACCCCATAGCCGAATCCATTATGATAACACTATATGGAAACTGCTATGGGGTTATGTCTTTTGTTTTTTATGTTTTTTTACTCTTCATTGATGAGATCCAGCTCGGCGTTTGTCAGACCGCCGTTCTCGATATTGCTGTTTTCAGCACTGTTTTCCGTATCGTCTCCCTGTACCGGTGCCGCTACGTTTGGATCATCCGTTCCTGCCTCGGAGCCTTCGCCCGTCACACCGTCCGTATCATCCGGGAATACGTTCAAATACGGCAGCAGTTCTGTGTAAATCTCTTTTACGATCTCCTGTGCCAGCACACTGTTCGCCTGATTTTCTACATCCGGCTCGTCCACAATCGCGTAAACAACAGCTTTCGGGTTTTCTACCGGTGCAAATCCGATAAAGGAAACGAGATATTTTCCATTGCCTCGCGGATACTTCTGTGCAGTACCTGTTTTTCCTCCCATCGTGTAACCGGCAACCTTTGCACTCTGGCCGCTTCCATCGGTCACGACTCCCTGGAGGAAACTTCTCATTTTATCGCTGATTTCCGCGGAAACCGTCTGACGCACCAGATTCGGCTCATTGCTCTCAACAACGGCTCCTGTGCTGTCCGTGATCGTCTTCATCACATGCGGCTGGTAATAATTGCCTCCGTTGATCAGAGAGGAAAACGCAGCTGCCTGCTGTACCATCGTCACGGTGTAGCCCTGTCCGAATGTACTCGTTGCAAGCTCGGTCGGTCCCATGGTATCCTCCGTGTGAACCAGGCCGTACGCCTCACCCGGCAGGTCAATTCCCGTCAGACTGCCGAAACCGAAAATATCCTGATAGCGGAGAAATTCCGCTGCTCCCATCTTCTGTCCGATCTGCATCATACCGGCGTTGCAGGAGTTTTTCAGTACATCGGCCGGTGTCTGTACGCCATGTGCTCCCGGATAAGCTCCGCAGCGGATCATCTGCCCTGCAATCGTCTCAAACCCCTCACAGTCAAACAGGGTATCATCATCGATCACATCGAGGGAGTATGCCGCCGCCATGTTCATCGGTTTTGCCGTGGAACCTGGCTCGTATGCATCGGAAATACAGTAGTTTTTCCAGACGGCACTCAAAGCCTCCATTGTCTCGTTATCGTTCATCGCATCAATTTCTTCCTGCGAATAGAACGGTGTCAGGTCTCTTGGATTGTTCAGGTCATACCAGTCGGAAGAATCCATACCAAGAATCTCTCCATTGTTCGGATCCATCACAACAACGCCGATATTCTTTGCTGCTTTTGTCTGACGGTTCGTCTCAGTGTCCGATTCGTCCGCGCCGTTCTGGACATGAATCCGCTCATTGTAATTCTCGATCGCCGTGCGGATGATCTTCTGAATATTTACATCAATCGTCGTAACCACGTTTTTGCCCGGCTGTGCCTCGATGATCGTCTGTTCCATATCCGCATCTTCGTTGTAATAGCCGAACTGACGGCCATTCACGCCATTTAAGATACTGGAATAATACCCTTCGATTCCCCAGTCTGCCGTGTCTCCTGAATACGTAAAGCCGATCAGATCGCAGGCAAGTGAATTTAACGGATACGTTCTGTGGTAGGCTTCCTCGAACCAGACGCCGCGGATGTTGGCACGGTATGCTTTTTCCGCCTGCTCGTTCTCATCGAGCTCCTTGTTCTTTTTGTCCGCGTACTCGTCCACATAGGCCTCAAACGCTTTTTTCGCGTCCATCGAGACCCCTCTGGCGATAACCTGGTACTGGCTTTCTTTTGTCGTTTCGCCGGTCAGACGATCCCGGATATCCGTCTCATCGAGTCCGAAGTATTCGACCAGTGCTGCTACGGTCGGATCGACGTACGGATGGGTATCGTTTTTTTCTTCATCTTTTACCGTCGTATTGGCAAGTTTACAGTCAAGAATGACGTTGTAAACCTTCTCACTCGTTGCCAGAATCGTTCCGTTCCGGTCGGTGATACTTCCCCGCTGGAATGGAATTGTCCTGCTGTCGTAGGACTGCTGCGTCTGGCTTAAAACCTGTCTTTCGTATTTTTCTCCCTTTGTGGCATTCACATACGTAATGTCAATCGCTAAAGCAACAAAAACCAGCATCACTCCCAAAAAGAGTGCTACCAGTTTTCTGCTCATACGCCCACTTGTCTTCCGTCTCCGGAATGCCCCGCTTCGTTTTTTATTTTTTTTCTGTTTACTCACGTTTTCACCTATTTCGCATCCGGAACATCCTGATACTGTCTCACATAGCTGTTTTCTGAATCATCGAAATAAATTACCTGGGACTCATCTGCATATTTCATGCCAAGCCGGTTCTGTGCTGCTTCTTTGACTGCCTCAAGATCCTCGGAGGCAACCGTTGTATTGTAATAGGCGTCATTGTCCGCCTTCAGATCGCTCAATTCTTTTTCTTTGCCGGTAATGTCTTCCGCCTGCGTGGTAACCACGGTCTGCAGCTTGACATACGCAACACACGCCGCGATACACAGTGTGCAGACAATGGCAAGAAAAACAGCGTAGCCCGCGCTGATCTGTGTCGCCCGTGCCCGGTTTCTTCTTGTCTGGCTGCTCACACCCGGTTTCAGAGGCCGTGCTTCTTTTGGTGCTTCCTGCGGCTGTGCTGCAAGACGCCGTACCGCACTTCCGTCCTCAAACGTATCTGGCGTATAACGTTTCGTTCTATCTGTCGAATTTACCCTTCCATCTGCCCGTCTGGCCATAACTTCTCTGTCTCCTTCGTGCCGAGCCGTCACACTTTTCGTTCAAAGACGCGCAGTTTTGCGCTCTTGGAACGGGGATTTGTTTCCATTTCCTCTTCTCCCGGCAGGATCGGTTTCCGAGTTACTACGGTTCCCTTGGACTTCTTTCCGCATACGCAGACCGGAAATTCCGGCGGACACGTACATGGATGCTCGTTTTTTCTGAAAATGTTTTTTACGATACGGTCTTCCAGAGAATGAAAGGTGATGACACAAAGTCTTCCACCGTCATTTAAGAGATCAATCATGCCGTCCAGTGACTCCGACAGAACGGTAAGTTCCTGGTTCACTTCGATACGGATTGCCTGAAAGGTTCTCTTGGCCGGATGGCCGCCCGTCGCCCTTATTTTTGCCGGAATCGAGCGCTTGATGATTTCGATTAACTCCCCAGTTGTTCGAATCGGCGCCTGCTGCCGGCTTACGCATATATTGTGTGCAATTTTTCTTGCAAAACGCTCTTCTCCATATTCATGGAGAATACGCGAAAGATTCTCTTCACTGTAATCGTTCACGACTTCGTACGCGGAAAGAGCATTTCTCTGATCCATCCGCATATCCAGCGGAACATCCTCACGGTATGTGAATCCACGCTCTGCATTATCCAGCTGATAGGATGAAACTCCCAGATCCAGCAGGATTCCGTCTACCCCGGTAACTCCGATTTCGGCAAGACGCGGAACCATATCGCAATAATTGCTGCGGATAATCGTGACCTGGTTCTGAAATGGTTCCAGGCGTTTACCCGCAGCAGCTATCGCAGCTTCGTCCTGATCTATGCCTATTAATCTCCCCGTGGCAGATAAGCGCTCACATATATGACTGGAATGTCCAGCGCCTCCCAACGTCCCGTCCACGTAGATTCCGTCCGGTTTTATCTTAAGGTTTTCAATGGTTTCATTCAGTAATACTGATGTATGCGAAAATTCCATGGTCATCTCCTGTATCCCAACGAAACAGATCAGATCACAATGCCCATCTCTTCCATTGATTCGGCGATGGCATCCATATCATCATAATTGCTGTTTTCGTTCCATTTTTCCTTGCTCCAGATTTCGATCCGGTTGATATTTCCGGTAAGGACTACATCTTTTTCCAGACCAGCAAATTCCCGCAGCGTTGCCGGTACGAGAATCCTCCCCTGCTTGTCCAGTTCACATGACGTAGCACCTGCTACAAAGAAACGGGAAAAAGTTCTGGCGTTTTTGTTTGTAAGTGGTAAGGCTCTCAGCTTCTCTTCAAAGGCAGCCCATTCGTCGTTTGGGTAAATGGAAAGGCATCCGTCCAATCCCTTCGTCAGTACGAACTCTTCTCCCAGCTGTTCCCTGAACTTGGACGGTATGATCAATCTTCCCTTCGCGTCAATCGTATGACTGTACTCTCCCATGAACATAATGAAAACCCTCTTATCACCTGAAATGGCGGTCTCCCCACGCACCACTTCATGTATCGCGCCGCAGCCGGACTGCCACATCCGCTCCACAACGCACCACTTTTCACCACTTTCTACCACTTATGTTTTTATTCTATATCAACTCATGGAAAATAGCAAGGTCTTTTTTCTATTTCATTTTTAAGATTTTCCCCAAAATGCAACATTTTTATGCGCATTTTCCGCCTTTTTTATACCAATTTTGTATTAAAAAAAGAGAAAACCTTTTTTGCCGGTTTTCCCTTTTTCTGTATTTTTATTCTGTTTTTTTCACTGGTTTTATCCTTAAGAATGGGCTGTCTCCCCACCGGATGATAATTTTTTTCGTTTCCATACCACCAGGATGGTACATCCCGCCACAAGGCACCCCGAAAGGAGCTGGGAAACCGGAAGTCCCACCACCGGAAGCAGAAGCTGGTCGGTGCGGAGTCCCTCGATCCAGATTCTTCCAAGGCCGTATCCGATCAGATACATCAGGAACACTTCGCCGTTAAATTTTTTTCTTTTCCGGAACCAGAAAAGAAAAAGCAGGACACCCACATTCCATAAACTTTCATATAAAAAGGTGGGATGCACCTGAATATACTCGACGCCGTTTACCGTCACCGCATGATCCCACATTTTCTGTGTGATTTCATTGGCACGGACCGCGGAAACCGGAAGCTGCATTGCAAACAGGTTGTTAGTGTAGTCACCGAATGCCTCGCGGTTAAAGAAGTTTCCCCACCGTCCCATAATCTGGCCGAACACGATGCTCATGCTCGCGGTATCCATCAGAAGGCCGAAGCTCTGTTTCTTCTTTCTGCTGTAGATCACCACCGCAATGCAGGCACCGATGATGCCGCCGTAGATGGCAAGTCCGCCCTGGCGGATGTTGAAAATGCTCAAAAGATCATCTTTATAATAGTCCCAGGCAAATATAACGTAGTAAATCCGCGCCCCGAGAATACCGGCTGCGATGCCGATCATCGCAAGATCGAGGTACTGCTCCGGGTTCTGCCCCGTCCGCTTTGCCTCTCTTTGGGCAATCCAGATCGCAATCATCATACCGGTTACGATCACGATGCCGTAATAGGCAATGGAAAGCCCGAAAATACTGATGTTTTTTCCCACATGATCGAGATAAATCCCGAGATTGGGAAAATTAATTTCCATATCCATAGATTTTATTCTCTCTGATTGTCTACTGGTGTTAAACGTTGAAACGGAACAGGATGACATCGCCGTCGCGGACAACGTACTCTTTTCCTTCCATACGAACGAGGCCTTTCTCTCTTGCTCCTGCGTAGGAACCGCAGTCGAGCAGATCCTGATAATTGACAACCTCGGCTTTGATGAAGCCGCGCTCGAAATCAGTGTGGATCTTTCCGGCTGCCTGCGGTGCTTTTGTTCCGACTTTGATGGTCCATGCACGGGTCTCATCCTCTCCTGCTGTAAGGAAGCTCATGAGGCCGAGCAGACGGTAGCTTGCTGCGATCAGTTTTTCCAGGCCGGACTCGGTAAGACCAAGATCCTCCAGGAACATTTTTTTCTCATCCTCTTCGAGTTCGGAGATTTCTGCCTCGATCTCAGCGCAGATGACGAATACTTCGCTGTTGTGCTCTTTTGCATATTCGCGGACGGACTGTACATAGGAGTTGTTTGCACCGTCGTCAGCGAGATCATCCTCTGCTACGTTTGCTGCGTAGATGACCGGTTTGCTGGTCAGCAGGTTATATTCTGCGATCCATTTCTCCTCGTCCTCGTTCTGCAGCTCCATCAGGATGGCATCTTTTCCGTCCTCGAGCAGTTTTTTCAGACGCTCCTGGAATTCGAGCTCTTTTGCTGCCTCTTTGTCCATTCTTGCAGATTTTGCAGTTTTGGAAATACGGCGCTCGAGTACCTCAAGGTCGGCGAAGATCAGCTCAAGATCGATGGTCTCGATATCACGGAGCGGATCAATGCTGCCGTCTACGTGGATAACGTTCGGATCCTCGAAGCATCTGACAACGTGAACGATAGCGTCTACCTCACGGATATTGGCAAGGAACTGGTTTCCAAGTCCCTCTCCTTTGGATGCACCTTTTACAAGACCTGCGATGTCAACGAACTCGATGACAGCCGGTGTTACTTTCTTGGACTGATAGAAATCTCCGAGCTGCTGCAGACGCTTGTCCGGAACCGGCACGATGCCGACATTCGGGTCAATGGTACAGAACGGATAGTTTGCGCTCTCTGCTCCTGCTTTGGTCAGGGAATTGAAAAGTGTACTTTTTCCGACGTTCGGAAGGCCCACGATACCTAATTTCATAGTAATCTATATCTCCTTTGTTTTTATTTTTCGCTTCTTTTTCTGTTCGGGTTCTTTTTATGCACAAAAAGAGCCCAATGCAACTATAAATTATAGCACACGGGCTCTTTGATTTCAATGGATTTTAATCTCTTGACTGTACCATCAGAAGAATGCCGCCCTCGTACGATACATGCGCGGTCTCCTCGACGATCTCATTGCTCACGCACAGACCACCCGAAGTATTCGGCAGATAGTGATGGTCGAGTGGGTAGGCGAAGCCCTCCAGGGTGATGGATGTGACTTCCTTTTCCAGCGGGAAGAACGAAACGTACTTTCCGAACTGCTCTTCTTTCCGGATTTCAAACGAAGTTTCCACCGGAATCGTAATCAGATTGCGGCTGTCCACGATGTAAGCCGGAATTTTCTTCTCCCATGCCGTTTTCAGGTTCTGCACAATACTTAAGAAATGGTCGAGTCTTCCCCCCGTTGCTCCGAGGATCGTGATTTCACTGCTTCCCAGAACAATCGCCTGCTGAAATGCGATGTCCGTGTCCGTATTGTCCTTCATGGGATTAAATTCCCGGATCGGTGCGACATGGTTCTCCTTGTAATAATTTAAAATCTCCGGAGATAAACTGTCAAAATCTCCCAGAATATACGTCGGCATAATCTGGTAATGGTAGCAGAACTCCAGTCCCCGGTCTGCTGCCAGGATAATATCAAACTGCTGTTTCTGAAGATATGGGAAGGCAAAATCCGGTTCGATCATCCCTCCCGAAATAATACATGTTCTCACGTTTCCCTGCCTCTTTTTTCTGTCTTTTTGTGTCTTATTCTGCCTTTTTGCTGTATGAATAAATTTTTTCCTGCAGCTCGCGCACGTTCTGCTCGATGTTGCTGCCAAATACAGCAGAGCCTGCCACGATGATGTTGGCACCTGCCGCAAGGACTTCATCGATGGTCGCGCGGTTGATGCCGCCATCGACCTGAATGTGCACATGCTCCAGTCCCTTTTCATCCAGCATTCTGCGGAGCGTACGGATCCTCTCCGTCGACTCCGGGATATACTTCTGGCCGCCGAAGCCAGGATAAACGCTCATAATCAGAATCATTTCTACCTGATCCATCACGTCCGTAACCGCAGAAAGCGGCGTATCCGGATTTACGGCAACTCCGGCATCTGCGCCTGTTTCATGAATCTTTTTCACGGTTTCTGCCAGATCGCGGCATGCCTCCGCGTGAACCGTGATCATATCCGCCCCGCAGCTTTGAAATTCTTCTACGTACCGCTCCGGGTCCTTTACCATCATATGAACATCAAAATACAGACTGCTTTCTTTTCGGATCGACTTTACCACCGGCATTCCAAACGAAATGGATGGTACAAACATTCCATCCATAATATCGATATGAAGCCACCGGCACTCTGCTTTCTCTACCCTTTGGATCTGTTCTCCGAGACGGTTGAAGTCTGCGGATAAAATAGAAGGTGCCAACTGATATACTCGGCTCATGCTAGTATCTCCTCTTTTCCTGTTCTTTCAGTTCTTCATAGAACATGGTATAGTTTTCAAATCTTTCTTTGCTGATATTTCCCTGTTCCAGTGCCTCTTTGACGGCACAGCCCGGCTCTTTTCCGTGGATACAGCCGAGGAAACGGCATTTTCCTTCGTACGGATGAAATTCCGGGAAAAAGTTTTTCAGCTCCTCTTTTTCCATATCGGTTGTATAAAGCGAGCTGAACCCCGGCGTATCGCACAGATACGTCTCATGGTCGATCGGGATCATTTGGGAATGGCGCGTCGTGTGTTTTCCTTTTTTCAGCTTTTTGCTGATCTCTCCGGTCTCCATCTGGATTTCTTTCTGCATCCGGTTTGTGATCGAAGATTTTCCGACGCCGGACGGACCGGCTACCACCGTTGTTTTCCCTTTCAGGTATGCTTCCACTTCCTGCATGCCCTGCTCTTTCGCTGCACTCACCGTAAAGACACGGTAACCGCAGTTCTCATAGACGCTTCGCAGATGGTCAGTATAATCCGCCTCTGCGAGATCTTTTTTATTGAAACAGATCGCCGTCGGAATGTTCTGCTGCTCCATCATAACGAGAAAGCGGTCGAGGAGTGTCAGATTCGGTGTCGGGTTTTCCAGCGCAAAAATCACAAGCGCCTGGTCCACGTTTGCCACCGCCGGGCGGATCAGCTCGTTTTTCCGCGGCAGAATCCGGGTCATATTTCCCGTCTTTTCCGCCTCATCTAAAATTTCGATTTCCACCAGATCGCCGACGAGCGGCTTCTGGCCTTCTTTTCGGAAAATTCCTTTTGCTTTGCATTCATAAATGCCGGATTCTTCTACGTCTACGTAGTAGAATCCGGCAATACCTTTGATAATCTTTCCTGTCATACTCAACCTTCGCTTAACGGAACAGACGGATACTGTGCAATTGCCTGATAGCTTCCGCTGGAATCCATCTCGTAGAAGACGATTCTTCCTGTCGCAGAAGCAGAGGAAGATGCGCTCCAGCTCGTGTTGACAGAATACGGCCAGCCAGTGATGGCCTGTCCGTCCATGATCGTGACGGACTTCTCATTTCCGCTTCCATCCTCCTGGATCAGCTCAATCTTGGCGATACCGCCCTGATACTGCTCCGGTGCGCTTAACGTCTGGCTGCAGGACCAGGTAACATCCGTGCCGTTGTTCACATCCGGTTCTGCCGGAGTCGGAGTCGGGGTATTTTCGTCCGGTGTTGTCGGCTCGGTACTCGGGCTGTTGACATAAATCGTAACGTCAGAGCCTTTCTTTACCTTTGTTCCGACTGCCGGATCTACATCCATAACCTCGCCGATAGCTACCCGGCTGCTGGTTCCTGTTTTTACAATGATATTGAAATCGCTCAGGATTGATTTTGCAGTTTCCTCATCCAGACCGACAACATCACGGATTGCAATCTCTTCTGCATCCTGTGATCCCTTGCTGACAACGAGGGTAACGGTGGATCCCGGTGCAACCTGGCTTCCTTCGGCCGGATCAACGGAAATTACATATCCTTTGGCAACCGTATCGCTGAAATCCTCTGTGGTAGAAACCTGAAGTCCAAGCTGGGTCAGAGCAGCGCTTGCAGCGTCTTTCTGTGTTCCCACAATGCCGGTCGGAATCGTTACGGTTTCTTTTCCGGAGCTTACATAATACGTAATCGTTGCATTTTTATCGACTTTCGTTCCCGGTGTCAGATCCTGGCGGCAGATCTTTCCTGCCTCAATGACATCCGATGCCTCGGTTCCGCCATTGACTACGCCAAGATTCAGGCTGTTTGCCAGTGCGGTTGCAGCTGCCTCTGTCTTGTTGGACAGATCCGGAACGGTTACTTTTTCCTCTTCCTTGCTGCTGGAAGAAACAACTTCCGTGCTGCTCGAAGATGATGCGGAACCGGAAGAAGCTGCGGTCGGTCCTTTTCCGCCGACAATGCCGGCTGCCTGTGCGATAAAGTAGATCAGCATGCAGATGATGATGGCTGCAATCGCAAAACCGCCGATCGTGATGATCTTCTCGAGTTTGTTTCCGGCTTTGTCATCGTCATCCTCATCGTCGTAGTAGGAATCGTCGTCTTCCTCATCGTAGGAATCGCGGTCATCCTCGTCTTCTTCCTCATCCTCGTCTTCTTCGTCCTCGTAGCTGTAATCTTCGTCCTCTTCCTCATCCTCGATCTTGCTGTAGCGCTTGCGGGCCGGTTCCTCTGTCGTCTGCGCATTTGCTTTTGCTGCTGCGCCGGAACGGATCTGGCTTAATTCCTCTGCGGATACCATAACGGTCTCGGCGTGGGAGCTTAACGGAGTCACTTTTACGAAATTGCCCTGCGGCTCCATCAGCGAATGCTTCAGGTCATCGATCAGCTCCGCCATGTTGTTGTAACGGCGGTCCGGGCTCTTCTGGGTACATTTTAAGATGATCTGCTCCAGTGCGAACGGAAGGTTCGGGGTATATTTGGATGGAGATTCAATCTCCTCCTGCAGATGCTTGATTGCGATGGCAACGGTGGTGTCGCCGTCAAACGGCACTCTTCCGGTTACCATCTCGTACATGGTGATACCAAGGGAATAGATATCACTCTTATAGTCCGAATATCCGCCGCGCACCTGCTCCGGAGAGCTGTAATGTACGCTTCCCATAACGTTCGAACTGATCGTATTGGAAGAAGTTGCCTTTGCAATACCAAAGTCGGAAAGTTTTACTTTTCCGTCTGTGGAAATGATGATGTTCTGCGGTTTGACATCGCGGTGTACAATATTGCGGTTGTGTGCTGCTTCAAGACCAAGGGAAACCTGAATGGCGATGCTGGTCGCCTCTTTTACGCTCAGTTTTCCTTTGCGGTCAATGTAATCCTTCAGAGTAATTCCCTCGACAAGCTCCATGACGATATAGTAAACGCCGCGGTCCTCCCCGACATCGTACACGTTTACAATATTCGGATGGGACAGTCCTGCTGCGGCCTGTGCTTCCGTGCGGAACTTGCGGATAAAGGTTTTATCCTCCCGGAATTCCGGTTTTAAAACCTTGACGGCCACCATGCGGTTCAGCTTGTGGTCTTTTGCTTTGTAGACATCAGCCATACCGCCGGAACCGATCCGGCTTATGATCTCATATCGTTCTCCTAAAATAACGCCCTCTTTTAACATTCTTTCACCTCGTTTGTAAATGGTTCAACGACAATGACTGCGATATTGTCTTTGCCGCCATTTGCATTTGCTTTATCAATTAAACGTTTCGCCTTGTCCTCACCGTCTTCTCGGCAGATGAGTTCGAAAATCTCCTCATCCGTTACCATGTTGGAAAGACCGTCCGAGCACATCACCAATTGATTGCCCTCTTCAAGCTGAATGTCAAAGAAATCAATCTTTACGGTATCCTGTGTGCCTACTGCTCTGGTAATAATGTTTTTGTCCGGGTGATTCCGCGCCTGCTCGGGAGTGAGTTCTCCAAGGCGCACCATCTCTGCGATCAGGGAATGGTCCTGCGTCACCTGGTCAAACGTGCCATCTGCTGCCAGATACAGCCTGCTGTCTCCTACGTTTGCAACGTAGGCATAGTTGCCGACAACCGTAGCTACTACCATCGTCGTACCCATGCCTTCCATGGATATATCTCGTTTTGCCTGCTCAAAAATCTGGCTGTTTGCTGCTTCAATTCCATGCCGAATGATCCGCACCGGGTTGAAATTCGTATCTCTTTTTACAGATTCCACCAGTACAGAAACACCGTAACGCGAAGCAAAGTCGCCCGCGTTATGGCCTCCCATGCCGTCTGCAACGACAAAGAGGTTCGGAAGGTTTCCGACCGGAGAGGCGGAGGCAAACACAAAATCCTGGTTCATCGTCCGTTTCTGTCCGATATCGGTTGCAGAAAATACCTTCATGCTTTTTCTCCTGTATTGACAGCCGCTTTTTACGGCTGTTCGTTTGATTTATCGATAAAACTTTTTCTTAACTGTCCACAGGCTCCGTCAATATCGGCGCCCATTTCCCTTCTAATAGTAACATTAATTCCGTATTTTTCAAGTTTATTTTTGAAATTCTCTACGACTTTTTTCGTTGATTTCACATAATCGCGCTCTTTGATCGGGTTGACCGGGATCAGATTTACGTGGCAGTTGATGTCCGAAATCCGCGCGGAAAGCTCTTTTGCATCGGCCTCTCTGTCATTTTTTCCGCCAACGAGAGAGTATTCAAATGTAATCCTGCGACCTGTTTTTGCAAAGTAATTGCGGCACGCATCAAGAATTTCATCAATGGAATATTTATTGGCAATCGGCATCAGCTCGCGGCGCTTTTCATCGTTCGGCGCATGGAGGGAAAGTGCCAGGGTGATCTGGAGTCCCTCATCTGCCAATTTGTACATATTCGGCACGATTCCGCAGGTGGAAACAGTGATATTCCGCTGGCTGATGTTGAGTCCCTCGGGGCTCGAAAGCAACCGCACGAAGCGCACGAAATTGTCGTAGTTGTCCATCGGCTCACCTGTTCCCATGACAACCAGATTGGAGACCCGCTCCCCGGTGTCTTCCTGGATCCGGTAAATCTGGTCAAGCATTTCCGATGGGGTCAGCCCCCGCACGAGTCCGCCGATCGTCGATGCACAGAAGCGGCAGCCCATCCGGCAGCCGACCTGGGATGAGATACAGACAGAATTTCCGTGGTGGTACTTCATCCAGACGCTCTCAATCACGTTGCCGTCTGCGAGGCGGAACAGGTATTTTCTCGTTCCGTCGATTTTGGACTCCTGCACCTGCACTTTTTCGAGGCAGGTGAGCGGATACTGTTCCTTTAATTTTTCCCGGAAGGCAAGCGAAAGATTCGTCATCTCATCGTAGCTGCCCGCCAGCCGGTGATGCATCCAGTCGTATAACTGTTTGGCACGGAACGGCTTTTCTCCCATCTGCTGACAGGCGTCTTTTAATTCGTCTAAGGTCATTGATTTAATATCCATCGTTTACGCCTGTCCCTCCTCTTTTTTCCGGAATTTTGCAAGGAAAAATCCGTCTGTCTTGTGTACACCCGGAATCAGCTGCAGCTGTCCTTTGGCCGTTTCTCCGCTTTTCAGCTCGTCCGGCAGCAGTTCATCCAGGCTGACTGCTTCAAACGGGAACTGTTCCAGAAACCATGCGGCATTCTCGCCGTTTTCTTTTCTGTTGACGGTACACGTGCTGTACAGCAGTGTGCCGCCCGGTTTTACGTACGCTGCGGCATTTGCAAGGATTGCCCGCTGAATCCGTACCAGCTCTTCTTCTTTTTCTTTTGAAGCGTAATATTTGATGTCCGGCTTTCTGCCGATGACGCCGTATCCGGTACACGGCAGGTCCGCAATCACAACGTCCGCTTTTCCGATCCATTCCTCATCGAGCTGTTCCGCATCTTTTACCTTCGGCACGACGCAGGAAACACCTGCTCTCTGCACATTTTCCCGGATCAGATCCACCTTGTATCCGGTGAGATCACGCGCTTCCACGCAGCCCTGATTTCTCATTTTATCTGCCGCGTGGAGGCTCTTTCCGCCCGGTGCCGCGCAGAGATCCAATACCTGGTCACCCGGCGCGGGATCCGCCAGATGCGCCGCCATCATGGAGCTCACATCCTGAATCTGGAACCGGCCCTCCTGGAAGGCATTCAGTGATGCGATCGTCTCGAAGTTTTTCAAATAGAACGCCTCGCCAAGATACGGCGCTTTTTCCAGCTCTGCCCCCTGGCTTTCCAGGCTTTTCTTCGTCTCCTCGATCGTATTGTTCCAGCGGTTGATACGGATCGTCACCTGTTTTTCTTTCAGGAAATCCGCCATCATCGTTTCCGCCGTTTCTTTTCCGTACTGGGATACGAACTCCTCAACCAGAAATTCCGGCATGGAGTATTTCACGGAAAGATACTGCGTAGTATTGTTCTCCTTCGGCATCGGCAGATAATCTTTCTCCCGCACGATCGTGCGCAGAACGCCGTTGACAAAGCCCTTTAAGTTGTAAAAATGCTTCTTTTCCGCCAGTTTCACCGCCTCATTGACGACCGCCGAATCCGGCACCGCGTCAAGAAAACGGATCTGGTACACCGACATCCGTAAGATCGCACGGATCACCGGCTTGCATTTGTTGATCTTGATTTTGGAATACTGATTGATGATATAGTCATTCTGGATGCCGTATTCCACGGTTCCCTCGCAGACCCGCTTGATAAACGCACGATCCTGCCGCGGCAGGAACTGGTATTTATCGAGGGCATCCCGGACAGCAAGATGGCAGGGCGTTTTCTCCCTGTCCATCTCAAGCAGAATGTTCATAATCAGCTCTCTTGTATTGATTGTATCAGTCATCATTTCTCCTAAATGCTCCGGATAAAATCAGCAGCCGGAGCAGCTGCAGCAGGGAACCGATTACCGCTGCCACGTATGTCATGGCTGCAGCCCAGAGTACTTTCTTAACTCCGTCGTGTTCCGTCTCTGTCACCATACCGCCCTCACTGAGCATTTTTAATGCTCTTCTCGACGCATCGAACTCGACCGGAAGTGTTACCACCTGGAATGCCAGTGCCAGCACAAACAGCCATATACCGGCTTTCACCAGCATCGGAAGGCTGAAAATCAGTCCGATCAGGAACAGCGGCCAGAAAAGCTGGGATCCTAAGTTCGCTGCCGGAACAATGGCGCTTCTTACTTTCAGCGGCACGTAATCCGTATTGTGCTGTACGGCATGGCCGCACTCATGCGCTGCGACGCCGATCGCCGCAACTGAGGTCGAATCGTAAACCGCATCGGATAAATTCACGGTTTTTGTCCGCGGATCATAGTGGTCGGTCAGTTTACCGGATACGTGGCGGACGGTCACATCGTAGATGCCGGCCTGATGCAGAATGCGCATCGCCGCTTCGCGTCCCGTCATGCCGCTGTACGAGCGGACGGTCTGATATTTGCTGAAAATCGTGTTCATGCGGGCGGATACCGCCATGGAAATCAGTGCGGCAAGAATCACCAGCAGATACGTACTGTCATAAAAAAGTCCCATATCGTTTTTCTCCTTTTTCTCAGGCACAGCAGCCATCACGCCGCTGTGCAGTTCCCCGCCTCAACTTCAGGTTGCTTTTTCTCTTTTATTCGCCAAGTCTGGTACCCGGCTCGATCGCATAGCCGCGCAGGAAATCGGCGGTTTTCATCCGTTTCTTTCCTTCGAGCTGCAGCTCTTCGATTACCAGAATGCCGTCTCCTGTCTTTACGTGAAGGCCGGTCTCGTCTGCCACCCAGACTTTTCCGGCACTCTTCGTCGGATTCTGTCCCGGAATTTTCGAGAACAGATCGCCGCCGAACATGGCAATGACCTTGGCATCCCAGATTTTCAGGTTCTTTCCGTTTACTTTTGTAAACGCGCTCGGCCACGGACTCATCGCACGGATCTGACGCTCGATCTCAACGGCGCTCTTCGTCCAGTCGATCTTTCCGTCTTCTTTTTTGATCATCCGCGCATACTCTGTCGTACTCTCCGCCGGCTGTTTTTCCGGTGTCACTTCGCCTTTTTCCAGTTTCGGAAGGGTCTCCACCAGAAGTTTTGCTCCGGCTGCGGCGAGCTTGTCGAAGAGACTGCCGCCGGTCTCATCTGCCGCAAGCGGAACTTCCACTTTTGTCAGCATATCGCCGGTGTCGAGGCCTTCGTCCATCTTCATGATGGTCACGCCGCTCACTTCATCGCCGTTCATGACAGCCCACTGGATCGGCGCTGCTCCGCGGTAAGCCGGAAGCAGGGAGGCATGAACGTTGATGCATCCGTATTTCGGCATGTCCAGAATCTCTTTCGGGATAATCTGGCCGAAAGCAACGACAACGATCACATCCGGCTCCATTTTCCGGATCTCCTCGATCGCCTCTGCATCCCGCACGCGGCGCGGCTGATAGACCGGAAGGCCGTGTTTTTCGGCTGCCTCTTTCACCGGTGTCGGCATCATCTGTTTTCCGCGGCCCTTCGGTTTGTCCGGCTGGGTCACAACGCCTGTGATCTCATAACCGGCCTCCACGAGCGCCTCAAGTGTTCCCACGGAGAAATCCGGGGTTCCCATAAATACCACTTTCATCTGAAGTCATCTCCTTTATTTTAAGACTTACTCTTCGTCCTCGTACTCCTCATACTCATCGTACGTGTTGTCCCAAAGCTCGCCTTCTACTTTTTCTGTATACATATGTCCGTCGAGGTGATCACACTCGTGGCAGATGCAGCGGGCAAGAAGCTCGGTTCCCTCGAGTTCAAACGGCTGCATGTCGCGGTCCAGCGCTCTTACCTTTACGTAATTCGGACGGGTTACGGTACCGGATTTTCCCGGAAGGCTTAAGCAGCCTTCTGCTCCTGTCTGGCTTCCGGAAGTCTCCAGGATTTCCGGATTAATCAGAAGATGCGGGGTTCCGTCCACATCCATGACTACGATTCTCTTTAAGATGCCGACCTGCGGTGCGGCAAGGCCGACACCGTTTGCCTCATACATGGTGTCAAACATGTCGTCGATCAGCTCGCTGATTCTTGGTGTCATCTCCTCCACCGGTCTGCATTTTTTTGTCAATACGCGGTCGCCTACGACTCTGATTTCTCTGATTGCCATAATTCTTTTCCTTTCTTTTGCTCTTTCATTATAAATGATCTATGTGTAAATATTATGAAAAACTAATACTTTCTGCTGAAATCGAACTGTAAATAAACGGTTCGGAAGCCTTTGTTGATCTCGATATACCGCTCCAGTTTTTCCCGCAGCTCTGCCAGCACCTCTTCCTGCGGTGTGCGTACATACACGGCCATGCGGTACAGGTCATTGATTTTCGATACTGCCTCACTTGCCGGGCCGATGATCTGGACTTCGCGGTTTCCCCGGATGCGGACGAGGTATCTGCGAATGTATTCCATCGCCTGCATCAGATGCGCTTCATCCTCTCCGGCTCCGTGGATCGCCAAAAGCTCCGCCGCCGGGGGATATCCCATCAGACGGCGGTAGTCCATTTCTTTCTCATAAAATGTCCCGTAATCCTGCTCTGCCGCCGTCTGAATGCTGTAATGTTCGGGATGGTACGTCTGAATGACTGCCATTCCCGGCTTTTCGCCTCTTCCGGCGCGGCCGACTGCCTGCGTCAGCAGCTGGAACGTACGCTCCCCGGCACGGTAATCGACTGCATTCAGGGAGAGATCCGCCGCCAGCGCTCCCACCAGCGTGACATTCGGGAAATCGTGGCCTTTTACGATCATCTGGGTTCCAATCAGGATATCGGCCTCCCCCGCCGCAAATGAGGACAGGATTTCTTCATAACTGTTTTTCGTTTTTGTCGTGTCGCCGTCCATCCGAAGAACGCGTGCCTTTGGAAACAGCTTTTTCACGTTCTGCTCGATCTGCTGTGTGCCGGCACGGAAGCCGCCGATGTACGGGGAACCGCACGACGGGCACGCATGTACCTGCGGTGTTTCATAACCGCAGTAATGGCAGACGAGCTTTCCGTTATTGTGTGCTGTCAGTGATACATCGCAGTGCGGGCATTTCATCACATGGCCGCATGCACGGCACGAGACGAAGCCCGCATAGCCTCTGCGGTTCAGAAACAGTACAACCTGTTCCTTTTTTTCAAGCCGTTTTTCGATCTCTTCCCGCAGTTTTCCGGACAGAATCGAACGGTTTCCCATCTGTAATTCTTCCCGCATATCCGCGATCCATACGGACGGAAGTGCTGCATTTCCGTACCGCGCATCCATCCGGAACAGCGCGTACGCTCCCGTCTCGCAGGCGTAAGAAGCATCCACCGACGGCGTTGCCGAACCCATCACCACATGGGCATGCTCCAGCCCGGCGCGGCGCACGGCGGTCTCCCTTGCATGGTAGCGCGGCGTCACTTCACTTTTATAGGAGGTTTCATGCTCCTCATCGATTACGATCAGCCCCAGATCCGGAAACGGTGCAAAGAGTGCGGAACGCGGACCGATCATAATACTGACCTCCCCGCGCCGCGCGCGCTCCATCTGGTCGGCGCGCTCGGACGGTGTCATCCGCGAGTTGACCACCGTGACCCTTGTTCCAAACCGTGCGCAGAACCGCTCCACGTTCTGATACGTCAGCGCAATCTCCGGGATCAGCACGATCACCTGTTTTCCTTCTGAGAGCACTCGCTCCATCAGCTCCATATAGACGAGCGTTTTGCCGCTTCCCGTCACACCGCGGATCAGGCAGGGGCGGTTCTGCCCTTCCCATTCCTTTCGAATGCCGTCCACCACGGCCTGCTGCTGTTCGTTTGGTTTTCCCGCAGTTGTTCTTCCTGCCGCATCAGATACCGGATTTCTCCAGGTGCTCGTACGGCGGATTTCCAACACGCCCTGCTCTTCCATCACGTGCAGCGTATCTGCCGTGATTTTCAGTTTCTTGCTCACAACCGGCCCTGGAAGAACCGGCTGGGCCAGCAGCGCGTTTAAGAGACGGATTCTCGCTTTATAATTTTTCTTTCTGTAGTTTTCCAGCAGCTCCTCACATCTCGCAGGATCTGCAAGAAGCGCAATTTCGCGGGTTTCTTTCCCGCGCGCCTTTACTTTGACCGGAAGCACCGTCTTTAACGCCTGGATCATCGTCGATCCGTACGTATGACGCATCCACGCGGCGAGCGCGATGAGCTTCGTCTCTACGGTCGCCGCATCCTTTTGTACCGCGAGGATGGCCTTCATCCGGTCCTGCGGATATTTCGGCTCGTTTCCGACGGAAAGCACATAGCCGGTGATCGTGCGGTTTCCGTTTCCAAACGGAATCTGTACCGCCGTTCCCGGACCGATCTCCCCTGTCAGTTCCGGCGGAACCTTGTACTGAAAGGTCCGGTCCAGTTTTTCATTTGTGATGTCTACGATTACATCAGCGTAAACGCTGCTCATACATTCCCCTTACTTTCTTCCAGTATTTCCCGGATCAGCACGCGCTCATCCATCTCGTACCGTTTCCCCTTCCGGATCTGATACGTTTCGTGGCCTTTTCCCGCGAGCACCACGAGATCGCCCGGCTGCCGGTTTTCGATCACATACCGGATCGCCTCCTTACGGTCTGCAATCTCAACGAAAGCGCCTTCTGTTTTCCCGATTCCCGTCCGGATATCGTCCAGAATCGCCTGTGGTTCCTCATCCCGCGGATTGTCCGAGGTGATGACGGTCAGATCCGCCAGACGCCCCGACACCTCTCCCATCTGGAATCTCCGGTCCCGCGCGCGGTTTCCGCCGCAGCCGAAGAGACAGATCAGGCGCTTCGGATGGTATTTCCGCAGTGTCTTTAACAGGCTTTCAAGGCTCATCGCATTGTGTGCGTAGTCAATGAGAAGCGTCATTTCCGGATACACCGGAACTGCCTCACACCGCCCACGGACGCGGACTGCGGAAAGTGCCTCCTGCATCGCCTTTTCCGGGATTCCCATCTGCGCGCAGACCGCAATGGCGGCAAGCGAGTTGGAAACGGAAAACAGACCCGGCAGATCTACCCGTACCGGAAAATCCGCTGCGCCCTGCACCCGGTATGAGACACCGAGCACGCCGGGCGCCTGATCGAGTGCTGCATCTGCTGCCATAAAATCAGCTTTTTCCCTGCATCCGAATGTCACCAGACGGCAGGTGCTCTGCCTTATGATCTCCGGAAACCTTTTGTCATCCCGGTTTACAATTCCGGTTCTGCAGGTGCGAAGCAGCTTCTTTTTGCAGGACAGATATTCTGCAAACGATGCATGCTCCCCGGCGCCGATGTGGTCGTTTCCAATGTTGGTGAACACACCGTAATCAAACGTAATTCCATCACACCGGTGCTGTTTTTCCGCCTGCGAGGAAACCTCCATCACAACATGGGTGCAGCCCTCCCGCATCATTTCAGAAAACAGCTTCTGCAGCACAACAGGCTCCGGCGTTGTATTTTCTGACGGAATGCTTTTTTCCCCGATCCTCGTCTCGATCGTTCCGATGAGTCCTGCGTGGATCCCTGCTTTTCGCAGGATTTCGTAAATCATATATGCAGTCGTCGTCTTTCCCTTCGTGCCGGTCACTCCGATTGTCACAAGGTGCTGCGCCGGATCGTCCTCCCAGGCACAGGAAAGCTGTGCGAGTGCTTCTCTGCTGTCCTTTACTACGAGTACGGTTACCTTTTCCGGAATCCCTTCCAGTTCCCGCTCCGCAACCAGGACAGTAGCGCCCCTCTCGACTGCTTCTTCTGCATATACGTGCCCGTCCATCCTGCTTCCCCGGATGCAGACAAACACGTTCTGCGGCTGTACTTTTCTGCTGTCGCATGTGATTCCTGTAACTTCCGCATCCAGACTGCCCTGCTGGAGCTGATATGCGATCCGTTTTTGTAACGTGCGCATGTTTTTCATGCCGGGACCTCCCTTTCACGTTTCAAATCCCTACGACTCAGATACTTTTATAGAATACCATAGTCCGAAAAACATTTCAATGTGCGCAATGTCGGTTTCTTCTTGATTTTTGCCTCCATAAACTTTATAATAGTTCTATATTGATGCCTGGTTTTTTCGTATCAAAATCTATGAACTGCAAAGAGAGGTATCTTCCAATGAAAAGAAAAAAAATAGTTGTTGCACTGGGACACAAAGCTCTTGGAACGACGCTGCCGGAACAGAAAGCAGCCGTAAAACGTTCCGCAAAAGTAATCGCAGATCTCGTTGCTGCCGGTGCTGATGTTGTCATCACCCACAGCAATGCGCCGCAGGTCGGCATGATCCACATGGCGATGAATGAATTCGGCAAAATGCACACCGACTACAGCGCAGCCCCGATGTCTGTCTGCTCCGCTATGAGCGAAGGCTACATCGGCTACGACCTGCAGAACGCCATCCGTGCTGAGCTTCTCCGCAGAGGAATCTTCAAAACCACATCCACGATTCTTACACAGGTTGAAGTAGATCCGTACGACGATGCCTTCAACAATCCGGTCAAACTGATCGGCCGTACGCTTACCAAAGAGGAGGCCGACGCAGAGGAAGAAAAAGGAAACTACGTAACGAAAACCGAGGACGGCTACCGCCGAATCGTTGCTGCTCCGAAGCCGCAGGATATCGTAGAGATCGACTCCATCCGTCTTCTTCTCGATGCCGGACAGGTTGTCATCGCAGCAGGCGGCGGCGGAATCCCGGTTCTCCCGCAGAATGAAGAGTTAAAGGGTGCATCCGCAGTCATCGAAAAAGACCTCACCAGCGGCCTGATGGCAGAAATGCTGAACGCAGACATGCTGATGATCCTGACCAGCGTGGAAAACGTTTCCATCAACTACGGTACCCCGGACGAAAAACCGCTGGAGCACATCACCGTTGCTGACGCGAAGAAATACATCGCAGAAGGCCAGTTCGGAGAAAACTCCATGCTGCCGAAGATGGAAGCAGCTGTTTCTTTCCTCGAGAAAGGCATCGGCCGTACCGCAGTCATCACTTCCATTGATTCTGCACTCGCCGGATTCCAGGGAAAAACAGGTACGATTATCGAGTAATACAAAGTATACAAAAAAGGATTCCCGCGAGTGGGAATCCTTTTTTCTACTCTTTTTTCGGACTAAAAAGCCAGATTAGAAAGTAAATTTATCTGCAAAGTAAGCATCGAGATCCTCAATTTTAATTCTCTCCTGCTCCATGGTGTCACGGTCACGGACGGTAACAGCACCATCGGTCTCGGAATCGAAGTCGTAGGTGATGCAGTACGGAGTACCGATCTCATCCTGACGGCGATACCGTTTTCCGATATTTCCACGGTCATCAAACTCGCAGTTGTATTTCTTGGACAGCTCTGCAAAGACTTTCTCAGCGCCCTCGTTCAGCTTCTTGGAAAGCGGAAGCACACCGATTTTTACCGGTGCCAGTGCCGGATGGAAATGCATCACAGTACGAACATCATTCTTCTCTGCGTCGAGAACTTCCTCGTCATAAGCGCTGCACAGGAATGCCAGAACGACACGGTCAGCACCAAGAGACGGCTCGATAACATACGGGATGTATTTCTCGTTCTTCTCTGGATCGAAATAGGTCATATCCTGTCCGGATACATTCTGATGCTGGGTCAGGTCGTAATCGGTACGGTCTGCGATTCCCCACAGCTCGCCCCATCCGAACGGGAACAGGAACTCGATATCGGTTGTTCCCTTGCTGTAGAAGCACAGCTCTTCCGGAGAATGGTCTCTTGCACGCATCTCTTCGTCTTTCATGCCGAGGCTCTTCAGCCAGTTGATGCAGAAGCCTCTCCAGTACTGGAACCAGTCAAGGTCGGTGCCAGGCTCGCAGAAGAACTCCAGCTCCATCTGCTCGAACTCACGGGTACGGAAGGTGAAGTTACCCGGTGTAATCTCGTTACGGAAAGATTTACCGATCTGGCCGATTCCGAACGGAATTTTCTTTCTGGAAGTACGCTGTACGTTTTTGAAGTTTACGAAGATACCCTGTGCAGTCTCCGGACGAAGATATACGGTGTTCTTCGCATCCTCTGTAACACCCTGGAAGGTTTTGAACATCAGGTTGAACTGACGGATATCGGTAAAGTTATGTTTTCCGCAGGACGGACACGGAATCTGATGCTCCTCGATGAAGTTCTTCATCTCTTCCTGGGACCATGCATCTACGCTGCCGCCTTCGATTTCAATGCCTTTTTCCTCACAGAAATCTTCGATCAGTTTGTCTGCACGGAAACGCTCGTGGCACTCTTTACAGTCCATCAGAGGATCGGAAAATCCGCCGAGATGACCGGAAGCTACCCATGTCTGCGGGTTCATCAGGATCGCGCAGTCAACACCTACGTTGTGCGGGCTCTCCATGACGAATTTCTGCCACCATGCTTTTTTCACGTTGTTTTTCAGCTCAACGCCGAGCGGGCCGTAATCCCAGGTATTTGCCAGGCCGCCGTAGATTTCGGAACCCGGATATACAAAACCTCTGGATTTTGCTACTGCCACAATTTTGTCCATTGTCTTTTCCATAGTTAGTTACTCCTCTATTTTATTTGTTTACTTACCATAAACAACAATAACAGGACTGGCAAGAAGAACGTCCTGCTCATATTCCTGCTCTGTTTCTTCTGTCTTAGTCTGCTCTGATGATGACGCAGAATCACTCTCTGTGGACTTTGTGGTCCACTCGCCGGCCGTATCCACCGTGTTTTTTCCTTTGATCACGGCTGTACCGGAAACGCAGAGCACCGGATCTTCCGTTACGATTTCCAGCGGCTCCTCGCAGACAATCACGCGTACATGCTTAACGCCTTTGACCGCATCTTCGACTGAAACCTCATTGCCTTTAGAATCGACAAAGGAAGCGGAAAAATCATATCCCGCTTCTTCTGCCTCATCCAGCGTGCCTGCGAAAAATTCTGCTCCGTGATAATCCGCGTAGGACTGGTAATCTCCGTATTCCATCCGGATCTCCACCTTGTCCTCTTTGATCTGGCATTTTTCCAGCTTCACGGAATCCGCATCGCCGCGCTCCTCTGTGAATTTTTTGATGTCATCCTCCACAAAGACCTTCAGTTCGTCTTCCGTGTAATCATCGTCTTTGCTGTAATCTTCCACAATGGCTTCTGTCACAACACCATTTTTGCTCACATAGACAGATGTCGTTGTCACATCTTTTAACTTCTCACAGCCCGACAGCAGCACGGAAGCCGCTGTCAGAACTGCGAGAAGCTGTCCTGCTTTTTTCATAAAAATCCTCTAAAAACCGCCTGAATTATTTATTGCGGTAAATGATATCGTCTCTTCCCGGTCCGTTGGAGATCATGGTGATCGGGAATCCGATTTCTTTCTCTACAAACTCGATGTAGTTTCTGCAGTTCTCCGGCAGATCCTCGTATTTCTTGATGCCGCGGATATCGCATTTCCATCCCGGAAGGGTTTTCAGAACCGGTTTTGCTTTCTCAAGAATGCTGGTGTTCGGGAAATCGTGGATTTCTTTTCCGTCTACTTCGTATGCTACACAAACCGGAATCTCGTCCAGATATCCGAGAACGTCAAGTACGGTAAATGCTACATCGGTTGTGCCCTGCATTCTGCAGCCGTAGCGGGAAGCAACACAGTCGAGCCATCCCATACGTCTCGGACGTCCTGTCGTTGCACCGAACTCTCCGCCGTCTCCGCCGCGTCTTCTGAGCTCATCTGCCTCATCGCCGAAGATCTCGGAAACGAAAGCACCTGCTCCTACTGCACTGGAGTAAGCTTTGCATACGGTTACGATTTTCTTGATTTCATATGGCGGAACACCTGCTCCTACTGCGCCGTAGCCGGCCAGTGTGGAAGAAGAAGTTACCATCGGGTAAATTCCGTGATCCGGGTCTTTTAAGGAACCAAGCTGACCCTCAAGCAGGATCTCCTTGCCTTCCTGAATCGCGTTCCACAGGAATGCGGAAGTATCGCATACGTATGGCTCAACCATTTTTTTGTATTCCATCAGCTCTGCATAGATCTCATCCGGATTTAACTGCGGTTTGTGATACAGATGCTCGAGCAGAATGTTCTTGGTCTCGCATACGGATTTCAGTTTCTCTTTCAGGTGCTCATCGTCGAACAGCTCGTTTACCTGAAAACCGATTTTTGCATATTTATCTGAGTAGAACGGAGCGATACCGGATTTGGTGGAACCAAAGGATTTTCCGCCCAGACGCTCTTCCTCATACTGATCGAACAGGATGTGGTACGGCATTACCATCTGTGCACGGTCGGAAATTTTGATCTTCGGTGCCGGCACTCCCTTCGAAACGATCTCATTTAACTCTTTGATCAGAACCGGAATGTTGAGTGCAACACCGTTTCCGATTACGCTTGTTGTGTGGCTGTAAAATACGCCGGATGGAAGGGTATGAAGTGCAAACTTTCCATAGTTGTTTACAATGGTATGGCCTGCATTCGCACCACCCTGGAAACGGACAATAATGTCTGCCTCTTTTGCGAGCATATCGGTAATCTTACCTTTTCCCTCGTCTCCCCAGTTTGCTCCTACTACTGCCTTAATCATGTGACATCCTCCTAATTCAACGTATACTTGCGGCCTCTTTGTTTCGGCCGTTCATGCATAGTATACCATGTTTTCTTCATAAGTAAAAC
Organism: Fusicatenibacter sp.; assembly: GCF_977045365.1. NCBI lineage: Bacteria > Bacillati > Bacillota > Clostridia > Lachnospirales > Lachnospiraceae > Fusicatenibacter > Fusicatenibacter sp. The sequence continues at coordinate 12,192 of NZ_CDRRUH010000022.1, read as the reverse complement.
TTATTATTACTTATAAAATTTGTTTTTTTATTATTTCTGTTTATCAAACGCATCAGACGTTGATTTCCGCAGTCATGCCAAGTGCCTCTTTGTTTGCCTCAAGCACCGGATTAACTACGTTCTTCAGGAATGCGTCAACCTGTACGGATGCGCGGCCTGTGTATTTGGACGGATCCATCGTCTTTTCCAGCTCTTCTTTGGTCAGATGGAACATCTCATCCGCTGCGATCAGATCCAGAAGATCATTGTCGCGGCCTTCCTCTTTGACATGTTTTCCGGCGATCATGGACAGCTCGCGGATTCTCTCATGCAGCTCCTGACGGTCGCCGCCTGCTTTTACCGCATCCATCATGATATTCTCAGTTGCCATAAACGGAAGCTCTGCCATCATGTGTTTTAAGATAACCTTTGGATAAACCACAAGTCCGTCTACGACGTTCATACACAGATCCAGGATACCGTCGATGGCAAGGAAGCCTTCCGGAATGGAAAGTCTCTTGTTTGCAGAGTCATCAAGGGTTCTCTCAAACCACTGTACAGAAGAGGTGATGGCCGGATTTAATGCATCGGTGATCACATAACGGGACAGGGATGCGATACGCTCGCTTCTCATCGGATTTCTCTTGTATGCCATGGCGGAAGATCCGATCTGTCCTTTCTCGAACGGCTCCTCAACTTCTTTTAAGTGCTGCAGAAGACGGATGTCGTTGGAGAATTTCGTTGCGCTTGCCGCAATGCCTGCCAGAACGTTTAATACTCTCGTATCGACTTTTCTGGAATACGTCTGTCCGGAAACCGGATAGCAGTTCTTAAAGCCCATTTTTTCAGCGATCATAGGATCAATCTTGTCGATCGTCTCCTGATCTCCGTCAAACAGCTCTAAAAAGCTTGCCTGTGTGCCTGTTGTTCCTTTGGAGCCGAGCAGCTTTAAGGTGCTCTGTACGTACTCGAGATCTTCAAGATCCATTAAGAACTCCTGCATCCACAGGGTTGCACGTTTTCCGACGGTGGTCGGCTGTGCCGGCTGGAAGTGGGTGAAGGCAAGGGTCGGCTGGTCTTTGTAGGTATCCGCAAATTTTGCCAGCTCAGCGATAACGTTCACCAGTTTTTTCTTCACCAGCTTTAAGGCTTCGTTCATGACAATGATATCGGTATTGTCGCCTACGTAGCAGCTGGTTGCTCCCAGATGGATGATTCCTTTTGCTTTCGGACACTGTACGCCGTAGGCATACACATGGGACATTACGTCATGACGGCAGACTTTCTCTCTTTCTTTTGCCACATCGTAGTTGATGTTCTCGGCATTTGCTTTCAGTTCTTCGATCTGCTCATCTGTAATAGAAAGTCCCAGTTCTTTTTCTGTCTCAGCCAGCGCAATCCATAACTTTCTCCAGGTACGGAATTTCATATCCGGGGAGAAGATGTACTGCATCTCCTTGCTTGCATAACGTTCGGAAAGAGGGCTTACATATCTGTCAGTTCCGCTCATAGACACGATTCTCCTTTTCTTGTCAAAATGTGTATTCGGTTTCTCTTTTATCCCCGCTCTTTTTCATCCCCAAAAACAGAATGGGACGTATAAAGAGCGTGTTTGAAATACGTTTCAACCACGCTCTAGTATAACGCATGTTGTTTTTTTAGGCAAGTGCAACGTCGTTACTTCTCACGAAATTTTCCCAAAAAGCCCTGCATTCTGGCATTTTCGGAATCGAAGACTTCGTCCGGTGTTCCCTCCACGGCGATCACACCCTGGTCCATAAAGATGACGCGGTCGGAAATTTCCCGGGCAAAATTCATCTCGTGGGTAACGATCACCATCGTCATGTTCATCTCCGCAAGAGATTTGATGACCTTTAAAACTTCGCCTGTCAGCTCCGGATCGAGTGCCGATGTCGGCTCATCGAAAAAGAGCACCTTCGGTTTCAGCATCAGCGCGCGCGCAATCGCAACTCTCTGACACTGGCCGCCGGAAAGCTGACACGGATACGCCTTTTCCTTTCCGGTCAGACCCATTTTTCCAAGCAGCTCTTCCGCCTGTGCTTCCACCTCCGCGCGGTTTCGCTTCTGTACATGGATCGGCGCATCGCAGAGATTTTTCATAACATTATAATGAGGAAACAGATGGAAACTCTGGAATACCATTCCAAAATTCTCCTGTATTTTCCGTAGTACGGCAGGCTTCGCATAGACGGATTTTCCGTTTTCCATTGTAACTGCCTGCTTGCCAAGGTACGCCAGATCACCGCCGTCCATCGTTTCAAGCATTGCCGCGCACCGCAGCAGTGTCGATTTTCCCGATCCCGACGGGCCGATAATCGAGAGCACCTCGCCCTCTTCTACTTTGAGGGAAATATCTTTTAACACTTCGAGATCCCCAAAGCTCTTTTTTACATGGTTCATTTCCAGATAAATCATATCGTTTTCCGCTCTCTTCTATAGTTAATGATAATAAGAAAATTTCTTTTCCAAAAGTTCCATCACCCACGCCACGACAAAATTGAAGATGTAGTAGAAAATACCGGCGGCGACGAACGGAACCATCGTGGTCTTGGCCGCCGCGATCTGTTTTGCGATCGTGAACATTTCCACATAGGAAATGGAAAAGGCCAGCGACGTATCCTTGACCAGCGTAATCACCTCATTGGTGATCGCCGGCAGAATCCGTTTCACAACCTGCGGCAGAATAATTCGGACAAACGTCTGTCCCTTCGAATAACCAAGAAGCTTTGCTGCCTCGTACTGTCCACGATCCATCGAAACGATGCCGGAGCGGTAGATTTCTGCAAAATAGGCGCCGTAGTTTAAGGCAAATCCGGTGATAATCGCCGGAAAGCGCCATTTTCCGATGTTCATACCGAACAGATAGAACGGTCCGAAGTAAACCACCATGAGCTGCAGCATCAGAGGCGTGCCGCGCATCAGGGAGATATAGAGCCGGAAAATTCCGCTCACAATCCGGTTTTTCGACATACGCCCGAAGGCGATCAGCAGACCGAGCGGCAGGGAAAATACGAGCGTCAGGACAAATATCGAGATCGTTCCCGCCATTCCGGTACTAAGCTGTGATAGAATTATGGACAACTTCATGCTGCTTTACTCTCCTTTTTTCTCCAGACACACCATGTCTGCGATTCCGTATTTTTCTGCGAGCTTGTCGAATGTTCCGTCGGCCAGAACCTGCTGCAGGCCTTCGTTTACTTTATCGCAGAGCTCGGTATTTCCTTTTTTGAATCCGATCGCATATTTCTCAGAGTTCAGGTACTCGTCGAGGATTTTGTATCCTTCTCCGCGGCTTTCCAGCTGATATTTGGCAACGCCGATATCCATGGCAACCGCATCGATGGAACCTGCCTGAAGCTCTACAAACGCATTGTTGTAATCCGGGAACTGCTGCAGAGCGGCGAAAGTATCGGCGAGTTCTTTCTGACCGCCTTCTTCCTCACTCTGTAAAAGATCGAGTGCTGCGGATGCTGCCTGCACACCAACCGTCTTTCCTGCCAGATCGGACAGGCTGTTGATGCCGGAATTCTCACATACGACCATCACCTGGCTGTTGTCCACGTACGGATCGGACCAGGTGTAATCGTCCTCTCTGCCGTTCATGGTAAAGCCGTTCCAGATGCAGTCAATCGCACCAGAATTCAGCTCGGTATCTTTCGCATCCCAGTTGATCGGGGTTTTTACCAGCTTCCAGCCGTAAATCTCGCAGACTGCCTCGGCGAGCTCCAGGTCAAATCCGGTGTAATCGCCGGTCTCATCGTCCATGTAGCCGTACGGCGGGTATTCTGCATCGAAGCCTACGGTAAAGGTTGTCGTTCCGTCTGTGGAAGAGGATGCTGCTCCTGCTGATGAGGCGGATGTTTTTGCTGTGTCTGCAAAGCCGCAGCCAGCCAGCAGGGCAGATACACAAAAGGCTGCTGTCAAAATGCTAACCATTTTCTTTTTCATAATAATCTTCTCCTTTTCTACGTGATCATGTTATCACTGTACTACGCTAAACTAATTGGTATCCTACCATACTCCGGCACCGCCTGTCAACCCGCACCGGTTAAATAATCCAGAAAACCTGTTCCAACACAAAAAAGTCTCCGAAACGGTCAGCAGATTCTGCTTTTTTCCGTCTTCGGAGACTTTGATTTTTCTATTTTGGATAACTATTTATAAACCCTTGTTACACGGCTGCTGATATCGCAGAGCATCTCGTAATCGAAACGTGCCGCCGGGTTGGCGATCTCTTCGATCGTGATGGTCTCATCCCCGTCGGTTCCGACAAGCGTTACAACGTCCTCCACCTGCACATCCGGGATGTCGGTCACGTCCACCATCATCTGATCCATACAGATTCTTCCGATGATCGGTGCTTTTTTCCCGTGGATCAGCACACAGCCCTGGTTCGAGAGAGCTCTCGGATAGCCGTCTGCATAGCCGGCTGAAACAGTTGCGATCCGTGTCATCGGTTTCTCGGTCACATACGTGGCACCGTAGCTGACGCCGATGCCCGGGCCGACTTCCTTCACATGGATGACATGGCTCTTCCATGAAAGCGCCGGGATCAGATCGAGGCGCTCTTTTTTTACCTCCTCGGATGGGTAAATGCCGTAGGTGATGATACCGGAACGCACCATCTCAAAGTGGTGATCGTCAAATTCCATGATTCCGGCGGAGTTGCAGATATGGCGAAGCGGAATCGTCACGCCGCGCTCTGCTAAAAGTGCCGTCATCTTATCATATTTTTCCATCTGCATCGAACAGTACGTCTTGTCTTCCTGATCGGCGCAGGAGAAATGCGTAAACATACCTTCCAGCTCGATGTGCGGAAGATCCGCGATTTTTGCCGCCTCATCCGCATCGTGCTCTGTCACCTGGAAGCCGATCCGCGTCATGCCGGTATCGACCGCGAGGTGTGCTTTTGCTTTCCGGTTCTGGCGTGCTGCCTCTTTTTCGAGGGCAAGTGCCTGTGCGTAGCTGTCGATCGTCTGAGTGATGTCGTATTCCACAAGGTCGCCGTACTGGGACGGGGACACGTAGCCGAGAATCAGGATCGGCGCGGAAATGCCGTTTTCTCTGAGCTCGACAGCCTCCTCGATGGTTGCGGTTGCAAAATAATCAACCTGGTTTTCCAGATAGGATGCTACCGGAACGGCACCGTGGCCGTAGGCGTTCGCTTTTACAACGCCAAGGAGTTTCACTCCCTCCGGTAGTCTTTTTTTCACTTCTCTGATGTTATGCCCGATCGCTTCGAGTGAAATCTCTGCATAACAGCGTAAGTATCTGTTCACTTTTTTCCTTCTTTCTTTCCGTACTTTTTCTGAGACGCCAAAACGTGCCTGAAAACTCTTTCGGATTATTTTCAGACACGCTCTCGTATCAGATTCCGGCTATGCCGGTTTTTATTTGTCCGGTCTGCGGATGGCGGAATAGATATTTTTTACATTTTTCAGCACTACATGCGTTCTTGTCGCATCGACGCCCGGAAGGCTCATCACCTGGCGGTGGATTTCTTCGAGTTCGTCGGATGAGTGACAGGAAATGCGGATAATCAAATCAAAATCTCCGGTCTGATAATAGCAGGATACGATGTACTCCAGTTTCTGGATCGCATCTGCAAAACTGTCAAAGAACTTCGGATGCTCCAGGCTGACTTCCATCAGCGCGGTCATCTCATTTCCCGTTTTCTTTTCGTCTACAATAATGGTGTATTCTTTAATCACTCCGGTTTCTTCCATTTTACGGATTCTCTCGATGACTGCAGAAACCGATAAATGAATCTCTTTGCTGATATTGGAAGCCGTCTCGCGGGCATTTTTCTGCAATATCTTCAGAATCTTATAATCAATGGCATCCATGTATTTTTCCTCCCATAAGAATTGACAGGGCTCTTCTTTCCAGATTTTAGCATAAAATTTCCCTGTCACTACCTTTCTATTATATCAAATTTTTCAGATAAGTCCAGTTTTTCCCAAAACATTTTATAGAAAGATTAGAATTCCTCTTTAAATTGCACAGATGCCGGTTTTTCTATTCTTCGAAGGTTTCTGCAATATCCTGCATCAGAATGCCGATCCCGAGGTGCTGCGGACACTGTTTTTCACAGCGGTAACAGTTGATGCAGTCGTCGGCGCGTTTTTCCTGGCTTTCGTATTCTGCGCGGACGGCCTCGATGCCTTCGCTCTCCGTCCGGTTGTAGAGTTCGAACAGCAATGGGATGTTGATTTTTACCATACACGGCATGCAGCCCTGGCAGCCGGTACAGGCGACCAGATGTTCTGCTCCATTCTCCTGCATAGGGAAGTTCCCCCTTTTTCTTTGTTTTCCGTTTTTTTATTATAGTACACTTTCCTTCCCGGAACAAGACTGATATTTACGTGCTATTCACCGGACGTTCACTTGCGCCATTTGCCCTGAATTTTCACCTTTTTCAGTATTTTAAAATTTTTTTTAATTTTTTTAAAAAAGGGGTTGACTTTTCTCCGGCTTTCCTGTAGAATACGTTTTGTCAGTGAGGCACGGCAGTCAACAAGACAGAGAAAAAAATCAGTGCCAATCATCTGCGGGTGTAGTTCAATGGTAGAACACCAGCCTTCCAAGCTGGATACGTGGGTTCGATTCCCATCACCCGCTTCATCCAAAAGGATGTATATGCGCGAGTGGCTCAGGGGTGGAGTACAACCTTGCCAAGGTTGGGGTCGCGGGTTCGAATCCCGTCTCGCGCTCTTTTTATTACCGAAATTTCTTCACAGGAATTTCGGTTTTTTGTTTTTCCAAAAACTTTTTTACCAAAGAAAGGAATTCTTATGATTCAGGACATTGCTCCGCATAAATATTATGTAGATTACCAGCCTTCTGTTCCGAACGATACGGATCTTGTTTTAATTTACGGTCATCATACAATTCTGTGCAATTTCGAAGATCCCGAGATCTGCTACCCTTCCATTGCGGAAATTGCAGCTGTTTTTCCGGAGATTAAAGAAAAGGCAAAATTTCTGTTCCGCATTGATGAGACGGACTATTATGAACTGCGCAGTCCGCAGCTTCCGGAATTTGGCATCTGGAAATACGAAAATACACTAATTCTTCGCAGCGCCGTTCCGGGATGGCTCGGGTTTGCCGGTATCACCGGTTACCAGATCCACACCTGGTACACCGACCACACCTACTGCGGCCGCTGCGGAACGAAGATGCATGCGCCTGGAAATGAACGCGCGATGCAGTGCCCTTCCTGCGGCGCGCTCTCCTATCCGGTCATCTGCCCGAGCGTCATCGTTGCCATCACCGACGGTGACCGCCTGCTGCTCACGAAGTACGCACCTTCCCACAGCAGCCACCGCCAGTACGCCCTCGTGGCCGGCTATACCGAGGTCGGTGAGACGCTGGAACAGACGGTGCACCGTGAAGTCATGGAAGAAGTCGGATTAAAGGTCAAAAATCTGAGATACTATAAGAGTCAGCCGTGGTCCTTCAGCGGCTCGCTGCTCGCCGGATTTTACTGCGATGTGGACGGCGATCCGTCCATTACCCTCGACCGCGAGGAACTCTCCGTTGCCGAATGGTTTGACCGTGCTTCCCTCCCGGAGACCCCGAACCTCATCAGCCTGACCGGCGAGATGATCGAATGCTTCCGCCTGGGGAAAGAACCGAAATAAAACTAAGAAATCACTTTGTGACTTAGTCACAGAAATTCCCGTTCCGCTGTGGTATTCTACAGACATAACAGGAAAACACTTACCGGGAATTACCCGTACAATAAAAAGGAGGACTTCTATTATGTCATTAATTCATGTTACATCCGAAAACTTTGAAAAAGCTCTGCAGGCAGCACCTGGCGTTGCCGTTGTTGATTTCTTTGCTACCTGGTGCGGACCGTGCAAAATGCTCGCCCCGGTCATCGAAGAGGCAGCTGAGGATATGCCGGAGATCCAGTTCTACAAAGTAGACGTTGACGAAGCACCGGAGCTGGCAAGATCCTTTAAAGTCATGAGCGTTCCGACCCTCGCTTTCTTCAAAAACGGCGAGCTCGTAAAGAAAAACGTCGGCGCCGTTTCCTATGAGGAGCTGGAAGAACTGATTAACTCTGTAAAATAAACAGCGTAATATTGGAAATGCAGAAAAAACGTATCGGCACAAAAACCGATACGTTTTTTCTTGCATTTCTTTCTGTTCTTTTCTATCATGGAAGAAACGGCTGCTGCCGTAGTTTACAAAAGAACGTTCTTCTTCCGAAAGGAGTTTTATTTATGTCATCTTTTCTGGAATCCTGTTTTCAGGAGCATTATCCATTTTATTCAAAGCTTACCACCGATGAACAGCAGACACTCGTGCTCTCTTCCGTCCTGACGACGTATCAGCGCGGCGATTTTCTCTACAGTTGCGACGATGACTGTCTCGGCGTTCTGCTTGTCCTCTCCGGCAAGCTCCGCATCCTTATCCAGTCCGGCGAGCAGCGGGAAATTACCCTGTTTACCACCGGTCCCGGCGAAGTCTGCACGCTGTCTGCCTCCTGTGCGATGCAGGAAATCAGCTTTGATATTCTGATTGAGGCCGAGGAGGAGACGAAAGTTCTCATCACTCCGGCCAGCACGTTCCGCAGACTGTTGAATCAGAATATTTACGTTGAAAACTACATTTACCGGGAAACAACGGAGCATTTTTCCGAAGTCATGTGGGCGATGGGCCAGCTTCTCTTTACGCGGCTTGACCAGCGCCTTGCCGGATATCTCGAGGATGAACGCATCCGCACCGGTTCCCCGGTGCTCTCCACCACGCACGAGCAGATCGCGCGGAACCTCGGCAGTGCCAGAGAGGTCGTTTCCCGCACCTTAAAGTCGTTCGAGAAAGACGGCATCGTCGCACTCTCCCGCGGCACGGTCACGATTCTCGATGTCAAAAAGCTCCGCGGCATCTGCCGGATGCGCCGATAGTTCTTCTACGTGCGCAAACATTTTCCCACAGGCTCTGCCCTGCCGCTCGAGAAAATATTTTTCAAAAGCGTTCTAACGGCACTCCATCTTAATTTCAATCTCATTTCCTTCCACGGCCACCTTCGCATAACTTCCGACGATCAGCGGCATCGCCGGATGAAGGTGTCCGATGTCGAGATCCATCACGATCGGCACGTTGTATTTTCCAAGCAGATCCGTCACGGCGCGGTACTGGTCGAGTTCCCCGAATTTCTGTCCGAACTGCAGCGGGCGGCCAATCAGAAAGCCTTTCACATATTGGAACCAGCCGGCGTGCTCCATCTGCCAGATTGCGCGGCGGATCGCAAAGACGTTCAGATCGCACGCTTCCAGAAACCAGACAAAACCGTCCTCTTTATATTTTTCCACAAAATCAACCGTTCCGTCGTACTTCGTTCCAAGAATATTGACGAGACAGTCGAGACAGCCGCCGATGAGTCGTCCCTCAAATGCACTGTCCGCATCCGGGAAGCGGCGCAGAACGCGCGGTTCTGTAATCTGGTACGGCAGATACGGATTTTCCTCGCTTCTGCCCTTCGCATCGTCTCTTTCCCATCCCTCATAGCCGCGGACGGTACGCACTTCTCCCGTCAGTACGCCAAACGCATCCGCTACGGATTTATGCCACGGCTCCATGCCGAAATCACTCGCACACGGACCGTAAACAGCCGCCGTATCGCAGATGGTCGGCAGAAGATACGTAAAATGCGTATTGTCAGAATAGCCGAGATACCATTTCGCCGGTGCCTTTCTGATCTTTTCAAAATCCACGTAATCGAGATCCTCGCACATCAGCTCTCCGCCGCCGCAGGAAATCAGACAGTCATTCTTCTCACTGACATAATATTCCGTCAGCTCTTTTCCGCACTCCTCCGGTGCCGCGCTGATTCCGATGCCGTGCTCTGCATAGCAGTTTGGCCCAAGATCCAGCTGATATCCCATCTCTTTCCATTTTTTCTGTGCATTTGCAAACGCGGACTTGTATGGCTCTGTTGTGCATCCAAACGATGGTGCCACAAAGCCGATCGTTCCGCCCTTTTTCAGATTTTCCGGAAACCTCATGTCGCATCCTCCTTTATCCTAATTCTTCTGCCTCCAGATTCTTATACTGCGTCAGCGCATCCCCGAAGATCAGCTCTCCGTCGTTCTGCGCAAAGTACAGCTCCTCTTCTTTTTCCAGTTTTGCCTTTCCGTTCGTCCCCTCGGTAATCTCCGCGCAGAGACGGTCCACCTCCGTTTTCGGAACGAGAACGCGGATTTTCACCTGATCGGTGTACTCGGATTCCAGAATCGGAATCCCCCGCTGGCCGAGCAGATACTGGATTTTACCGATGCCGTTGTAATCCGTCTCAATCAACAGACGCACGCCGCAGATCTCGTCAATCAGAACACTGTTTGCCAGCCCCTCCTGCACCGCCTGCGAGTACGCGCGCACCAGGCCGCCCGTTCCCAGCAGCGTACCGCCGAAATACCGCGTCACCACAACAAGCACATTGCGGAGTCCTGCTCCCTGTACCACATCGAGCATCGGCCGCCCTGCCGTGCCGGAAGGCTCCCCGTCGTCGCTGCAGCGCACCGTCTCCTGATTTTCTCCAATAATATACACAAAACAGTTATGCCGCGCATCCCAGTATTTTTTCCGCAGAGCTTCCAGGCAGGAAAGTGCCTCCTCCTCAGATTCCACCAGACGCACCGTCGCAATAAAACGTGATTTCTTCTCCACGATTTCCCCGGTTCCACCCCGGTAAACCGTCCGAAACTGATCGATCATATTTTTGTACTCCTTCACCAAATATGTTTTTATTCTATCATATCACCTCCGAAAAATCAGCATTCTTTTTACGAAATACTTTTATTCCGGCCCTTTGTTTGGTATAATAAAAATAAGTATACCCTGCTTTTTGCAGGGCAGGAACACCATTGATTACTGAACTGAATCAGTTTTGCAGGAACATAAGGAGGATTTTCTATATGCACTTTGGAAAAAGTCATCTGGAAGACAAACGTGAAGATCTGCGGTCCCATTACGGAAAGATTGAAAAGACGGCCGGCGTGACGGCGCTGCGCATCGCGTTCTGTCTTCTTCTTGTCGTTCTCGTCTGCGGTGCCGGGCTTGTGATCGGCGCTGTCCGCGGCGTGATTGACAGTGCCCCTGATATCTCGGAGGCAAATATCATGCCGCTCGGCAACGCGTCGTTTATCTACGATGCTGACGGCAACCAGGTACAGAAGCTGACCGGGGCGCAGGGAAACCGTGTCTCGATCTCGATTGAGGAGATTCCGCTCGACATGCAGCACGCGATCGTCGCGGTTGAGGATGCCCGTTTTTACGAACACAACGGCATTGACCCGAGCGGTATTATCCGTGCCTTCGTTGTCGGTGTCAGCCACGGCTTTCACTTTACCGAGGGCGCCAGCACGATCACACAGCAGCTCTTAAAAAACAACGTTTTCACCGACTGGATGGAAGAGACGCGGATGCAGAGCTTCAAGCGGAAAATCCAGGAACAGTACCTGGCGCTGAAGCTGGAAAAAACACTGACCGCAGAGGGTGAAAACGCCAAAGACGTTATTCTGGAAAATTATCTGAATACGATCAACTTAGGTTCCGGCTGCTACGGTGTCCAGACGGCAGCGCAGACGTATTTCGGAAAGGATGCAAAAGATCTGACGCTCTCTGAATGCGCCGTTCTTTCCGCAATTCCAAAGGCGCCGACGGCATATAATCCGAAAAATCACCCGGAGAAAAACCAGCAGCGCCGCGACAAGATCCTGAACAATATGAAAGAGCAGGGCTACATCACCGAAGAAGAATACACCATTGCCATGAACGACAACGTTTACGACCGCATCGCCATGCACACGCAGTCCCAGGCGGAGAGCGCGCCGTACTCCTACTTTATCGATGAAGTCATCACCAACCTGATCAACGATCTGATGGTACAGAAAGGCTACACCGAAGTGCAGGCAAAGAACGTTGTCTACAGCGGCGGCCTCAAAATCTATACCACACAGGATTCCTACATGCAGTCGATTCTCGATACGGAATTCCAGAATCCGGAGAACTTCCCGGCGAACACGCAGATCGGTCTCGACTGGGCGCTCACTGTAGAGCAGGCAGACGGCGAGGTACAGAACTACAGCAAAGAGATGCTGCAGCTCTACTTCCGCAACAGCGATCCGAATTTCGATCTGCTCTTTGACTCCCAGGAGGAGGCACAGAGCTATATCGACC
>NZ_CDRRUH010000021.1:0-41998 GCF_977045365.1 Fusicatenibacter sp. | reverse complement strand
GAAGTGAGTACAACGGCTCGAAGCGGTGGTTAAAGCTTGGCCCCTTATCGTTCCAGCCCTCGGAATTTGCCAAGATGGCGGTGATTCTCTTCCTGCCCTGGGTGATGGAGCGCACGAAAGGCCGGTCCGACAGTCTCTGGTTTATGGCAAAGGCGGTGCTGTGCACCCTGCCGATTGCAGCGCTTGTCGGAAGCAATAACTTAAGTACGGCGATTATTCTGCTCGGAATCTGTGCGTTTCTGATCTTTATCTCACATCCGGGCTACCTGCCGTTTCTCGGAATCGGAGGCGCCGGCATCGGGTTTATCGCGGTTTTTCTGATGATGGAGAGCTACCGCCTCGAACGCCTTGCCATCTGGCGCAACCCGGAGGCGTACGAGAAGGGGTTCCAGACCATTCAGGGACTCTATGCGATCGGCAGCGGGAGAATCTTTGGATGCGGGCTTGGAAAAGGCCTGCAGAAGCTCGGCTTTGTGCCGGAAGCGCAGAATGATATGATCTTTTCGATTATCTGTGAGGAGGGCGGACTCTTCGGCGCCTGCCTGGTGATCGCCGTGTTTGCGGTGCTGATCTGGCGCCTGATGGTCATTTCGATCCATGCGCGGGATCTTGGCGGGGCACTGATTGCGGGCGGAATTATGGGGCATATTGCGCTTCAGGTGATTTTAAATATTGCGGTTGTAACGAATACGATTCCGAATACCGGCATTACGCTGCCTTTTATCAGTTACGGCGGCACCTCCGTGCTGTTTCTGCTCGGCGAGATGGGGCTTGCCCTGTCGGTCTCGAGGGACACCGATTAAAAAGGCGGAAAAGCGCTGCAGAACGGGAACAAAACGGGAGTGTAATGCATACCGTAAAAAGAGAGGCCGGATGGGAGAGAACAGGTGGGAGTATATCAGATTCTCGGCGGAAGGCGGCTTTGCGGAACGGTAACAGTCCAGGGTTCCAAAAATGCCGTTCTTCCCATGATCGCGGCGGCGGTTCTGACAAAAGAGGAGGTCGTGCTGGAAGGCTGCCCGAAGATTTCCGATGTGGAGGATATGGCGGAGATTGTAAGAAGCCTTGGCGGAACAGTCTGGTGGGAGAGGAATGCGCTCCACCTGAACTGTGAAAAGATCGAAAAAAGCCGTGTGGAGGGAGCGCTTTCGAAGAGACTGCGCGCCTCTCTTTTGTTTCTGGGAAGTCTTCTTGCAAGGACAGGAGAGGCATACCTTGCAGGGGCCGGCGGCTGCCGGATCGGAAAGCGGCCGACGGACCTGCATCAGAGGGCAATGGAGCTTCTGGGAGCCGAGGTCTCCGAGGAGGACGGCACCATTCGGGCAAAGGCAGATCATCCGAAAGGAGCCGTGCTCTGCTTTCCGAAAAAGAGCGTCGGGGCGACGGAAAATGCGGTTCTTTTTGCTGTCGGAGCGGAAGGTGCAACAAGGCTGGAGCACTGTGCGCGGGAGCCGGAAGTGGTTCACCTCTGCCGGTTTCTTAAGGCCATGGGAGCGGAGATTACCGGCGAGGGGACGGAGCAGATTACCGTTTACGGAAGGCAGGGAAAGAGACTGCTGTCCGGCTGCCGGTATCGTGTTCCGGGTGACCGGATCGCGGCAGGGACATATCTTCTGATGGGCGCGGCGACGCGGGGGCACCTGACGCTTTCCGGCGCGCCGCTGGACGAAATGGGGGCGGTTCTGTCCCTCTATCAGAAAATAGGTGGACAATATACAAGGAAGAGTGGTACACTGGTAGCAGACAGCCAAAACGTGCAGCATGCTGTTCCGTACGTGGAGACAGAGGAATATCCCGGTTTTCCGACGGATCTGCAGTCGCTGTATCTGGCGGCAGCGATGACGCTGGAAGGAAAAAGCTGTATCTGTGAAAATGTATTTGAGGACCGCCTCCGGACGGCAGAGGAGCTGCAGAAAATGGGCGGTACGCTGCAGATCTGCGGAAAATGGCTGACGGCCGAAAAAAGCCGTCTGCACGGTGCAGAAGTTGTTTCCCAGGATCTTCGGGGCGGCGCGGCACTCGTATCGGCGGCGCTTGCCGCAGAAGGATTTTCCACAATCCGGCAGACAGAACTGATTGAGCGGGGGTATGAACGGTTTCCAGAAACGCTCCGGGAACTCGGAGCCAAGATTATCGTAGAAAAAGAAATATGAGACAGAAAAAAAACAGAAAAAAGAAGAAAAACAGAAAAATACGGATTCTGACCGGGGTGGTGCTTGGCGTCGGCCTTGCAGGTGCCTTGTTTTTTAATGTGTTCAAAATCCGCAATATCCAGGTGGCGGGGAACACCCGGTATACAAAAGATGAAATCAAAGAGATGGTTGCGGACGACAAGTGGATGAAAAACACGGTGCTTCTTACGACGTTTCATTCGAAGGCTGATATGAGCGATATTCCTTTTATGAACTCTGTAGAGTTTACGTTTGTAAGCTATGACACCATCTGCATCCAGGTAAATGAGAAAAAAGTGGTCGGTTATGTCGGGTACGAAGGCCAGAAGGTCTATTTTGACAAGAACGGCATCGTGCTGGAGTGCGTGGACGAGGAGCAGGAAACACCTGCGGAGGGTGAGTCTTCCGACGGAACCGCCTCCGATGGAACGAGTGCGGATGGATCCCTTACGAGTGAGCCGCTTGCATCCGAAAGCAGTACGTCCGACGGTGCGCTCTCGGCGGATACGATTAAAAGTGCACGTGTGACAACGGCAGACTTTCAGCCGACCCTTTCCGATGTTCCGCTTGTAACAGGACTTACGTTTGACTATGTGACCGTGAACGAGCAGCTCCCGGTTGAAAAACCGGCAGTTTTCCGCACCATGCTTGCACTTACGAGAATGACGGAGAAATACAATATCACGCCGGACAGTGTGGAATTTAATGAGAACAGCGAAATTATTCTGCATTACTATGATACCGTGCGGATTCTGCTTGGAACCGATACGGCGTTAGAAGAAAAGATGACGCGCGTAGCAGCAATCCTGCCGAGCCTTTCCGGTCTTTCCGGAGAACTCCATATGGAGGATTACAAGGACGGCGACAGCAGCTTTGTCTTCTCGAAAGATGTATAAGAGGAAAGGAAAGCCGTCAAAAAAACGCAATAATCCTGAATTTTTTATGAAATACGAAAAAAACAGTTGATTATTTTCCGAAGAAATTATATTATATCTTTATGTATGACCATCAGAATATCAGACTATTTTGAGATAGACAGCAGTTCATAATCAAAAGGAGGAAGTTGAAATTGTTAGAGATCATGACAAATGAGGCAGAATCATCTGCAAAGATTATCGTAATCGGTGTAGGTGGTGCAGGAAATAATGCTGTAAATAGAATGGTGGAGGAATCCATCGGCGGCGTTGAATTCGTTGGAATCAACACCGATAAACAGGCGCTGACCCTCTGTAAGGCACCTACCATTCTCCAGATCGGCGAGAAGCTGACCAAGGGACTGGGCGCAGGAGCAAAACCTGAGGTTGGAGAGAAAGCAGCCGAGGAGAGCATCGAAGAGCTCAAACAGATCATGGAAGGCGCTGATATGGTATTCGTCACCTGCGGTATGGGCGGCGGAACCGGAACAGGTGCAGCACCGGTTGTAGCAGGCGTTGCAAAAGAAATGGGCATTCTGACCGTCGGCGTTGTAACAAAACCGTTCAAATTCGAGGCAAGAACCCGTATGAGCAATGCGCTGATGGGAATCGAAAAGCTCGAGGAAAACGTAGATACCCTGATCGTGATCCCGAACGACAAACTTCTTGAAATCGTAGACCGCCGGACAACCATGCCGGAGGCATTAAAGAAAGCAGACGAGGTTCTGCAGCAGGCCGTACAGGGCATCACAGACCTGATCAACCTGCCGGCACTCATCAACCTCGACTTCGCAGATGTTCAGACCGTTATGACCGACAAGGGTATCGCCCACATCGGTATCGGTGAGGCAAAGGGCGACGACAAAGCACTCGAGGCTGTACAGCAGGCTGTTTCCAGTCCGCTGCTTGAGACCACCATCGAGGGTGCAAGCCACGTTATCATCAACATTTCCGGAGATATCTCCCTTATGGATGCAAACGATGCTGCAAGCTACGTACAGAATCTGGCTGGAGAGGATGCAAACATCATCTTCGGTGCTATGTATGATGATTCTGTTACCGATACAGCGAAGATCACCGTTATCGCAACAGGCCTCAACGATGCAACTGCGAAACAGGCAAGCGTATCCCGCAAAGAGTCGGCAGATGCAAGAAAGAGCGCATTCTCCAGCAGCAGTTTCTCTGCGCAGGCAGCCGCTCCGGTACACACTGCTCCGAAAGCTTCCGCTCCGGTACAGCCGCAGCCACAGGTTCAGGTGCAGCCGCAGGTACAGGCTCAGCAGACCATGACAAGCAATGTTCCGAAAAAGGACATCCAGATCCCGGATTTCTTAAGAAACCGCAGATAAGCAAAGAATAATAAGTAAATAACGAATTTGCATCGACACGCCGCAGACCGAAAATGTTGCGGCGTGTCGAAGTTTGTTGATCAAAAAAGAAGGTCATTCTTCCGAAAACGACAAAAAATTCACCCCCTTCCGTCTATAATAGGGTCTGTTAGAAATTCAGACCATGCAAAAGGCGCAGGGGGTGTTTTTTTGCACTATGAGATCTTTCTGGATCTTCTCTTTGCAGAGAATCTTCTGCTGAATTATACTATTCTGCGCCTTTCCTCCTTTCTTCTGAAACGATCTGCCACGCGAAGAAGGAGTTTTGCGGCAGCCGCGCTCGGCGCCGGTTATGCGGTGCTGTATGCCGTGCTTGCACGGTATCTGCCGGGTGCGCTGCTCGCCCTGGTCGGAATCGGAATTACAACAGGGATGGTGAAATCTGGCTGCAGAATCACGACAGTACGGGATCTTGCGGTGGGAATGGCAGGCTATATACTGTCCGGTTTTCTGATCGGCAGTGCATACCGCCTGTTCCGGGAGCTGATGCCGGGAAGGGGAATTTTACTTTTCTTCTTTTCCGGGAGTGCCGCATATGCGGGAACGCTCCTCCTGCTGAAGATCCGAAAGGAGATGCTCCTGGAACACGCCAGGCAGGTTACGGTACAGCTTGTGCAGAATGGGAAATGGAAAAAAGTAAAAGGACTGTACGACACAGGCAATACTTTGCGGGATGCCACAACCAAAAAGCCGGTCTCGGTCGTACCGTACACTGTGATACTCGAATTGTTCCCGGACGAAATGCGGACAGGGATTGCGGCGCTTGCAAGGCACGAGACGGTGCCGGAGCCGGAACGGCTTCTTGCGCTGCAGCCCCGTTACATACCGTTTCGCGGACTGGAAGGCCGGGGTTTTCTGCCGGTGATCAGGATCTCGGAAATGATTCTTGTGACAGAACATACAGCCAGGCACATAAGCGGACCGCTGATTGCGCTTGGCGGAGAAAATAGTTCATCTCCCAGGGGCTATGAAATAATTTTGCATCCAGATCTCATGGAAGGACAGGAGGAATGAAGTATGCTGCAGGCTGCACTGCCAAACGGATTCCGGCTTCGTATGCTGCCGCGGTCCGTACCGGCTGTATTTCGTCAGACAGGGGAGATTTTCTATATCGGAGGCGCAGACGTTCTCCCGGCGCCTCTGGAGGGTCAGGCGGAGGCTGACGCGATCGCCGGGCTTTCCGATCCGGAAAACGAGACGGCGAGGAGCGAGCTGATCGAACACAATCTGCGTCTCGTCGTCTACATTGCACAGAAATTTGACAACACGGGAGTCGGTGTGGAGGATCTGATCTCGATTGGGACGATCGGCCTCATCAAGGCGATCAACACATTCAATCCGGAGAAAAAGATCAAGCTCGCCACGTACGCGTCCCGGTGCATCGAGAACGAGATTCTGATGTATCTGCGGAGAAACAACAAGACGCGCATGGAAGTTTCGATTGATGAGCCACTCAATGTGGACTGGGATGGAAATGAACTGCTTTTGTCCGATATCCTCGGAACGGAGGAGGATGTGATTTACCAGGGACTCGAGCAGGAGGCGGAACACCGTGTGCTCGGAAGTGCGATCAGTAAGCTTTCGGAGC
Organism: Fusicatenibacter sp.; assembly: GCF_977045365.1. Taxonomy (NCBI): domain Bacteria; kingdom Bacillati; phylum Bacillota; class Clostridia; order Lachnospirales; family Lachnospiraceae; genus Fusicatenibacter; species Fusicatenibacter sp. The sequence continues at coordinate 35,937 of NZ_CDRRUH010000021.1, read as the reverse complement.
GGGAGCAGGTGATTGTGAAGCTCCGGTTCGGCATTAATATGCCGGAGGGACGGGAGAAAACGCAGAAGGAAGTTGCGGATCTTCTCGGGATTTCCCAGTCGTATATCTCGCGGCTGGAAAAACGGATTATGAAACGGCTGCGGAAAGAGATTGCGCGGTATGAATAGAGAATAAATAGGAATTGAGAATAGAACAATGCCCTGCCCGGAAGAAACAAAAAAGGTTTCTGCCCGGGCGGGGCATTGCCGGTCATCGGTTAAAAAGGGTTACAGCGTCTCAAACCGGCATACGGTGCAGGCATGCGGAGCAAGCGCTGCAGAGAAACTGCCGTTTAAAGTGAGCTTTTCGCCGCAGCAATTGCTTGTTTTTTTCTGATAAGAAAAGTATAATAGAGAGCATAGTGCAAAACAAGAAGACAAACCGGATAAAAGAGGTAATTTTTTGATGGAAGATCTGATCGGAGTATATGGAATCCTGGATCGGGCTCACTGGCCGGAAGCTCCGTTTCAGCTGCTGGACGGCGGAGTGGAGATAAGATGGAAGGAACCGTATGCGTTTCATAATGCAGAGAGGGGAACGTATTCCGGGAGGAAACCGGCGTTTCCAATGGAAACTATTTTGGAAAAGTTTTCCGTCATCATATGGGAATTTCACCATCGTCGTACCGGAAAGAACGGCAGAACGGTGCCGTCTGAAATCTGAGTTTTGTACGAAGAAATAAAGGGAGGAAACAAAACAAATGGAACGAGAAACATTCCAATCGCGCCTTGGCTTTCTTCTGCTTTCAGCAGGATGTGCCATCGGCATCGGAAATGTATGGAAATTTCCGTACATGGTAGGAAACAACGGAGGCGGCATTTTCGTGCTGTTTTACCTGCTGTTTCTTGCCATCATGGGAGTCCCGATTCTGTCGATGGAGCTTGCCATCGGAAGAGGAAGCAAAAAGAGTACCGTGCGCGCGTATGGGGAACTGGAAAAGAAAGGCCAGAAGTGGCATATCCACGGATACGTTGCCCTCATCGGAAACTACCTGCTGATGATGTTCTACACCGTCGTTGCAGGCTGGATGCTGTACTATTTCTACGGCTTTTTAACCGGAAAATTCAGCGGCCTGACAGGCGATGCCGTAACCGGAAAATTCAATGAGATGCTTTCATCTCCGTCGATTCTTGTCATTACCATGCTGATTATTACAATTGCAGGCTTTCTGATCTGTTCGGTGGGTCTGCAGAACGGCGTGGAGCGTGTCACAAAGGTGATGATGATCGTGCTGATGGTCATCATGATTTTCCTTGCGGTTTACAGTTTTACGATGCCGGGTGCCAAAGAGGGACTGAAATTCTATCTGGTGCCGGATATGCAGCAGATCGAACAGGTGGGATTGTTCCACATTATCACAAACGCGATGAGCCAGGCATTTTTTACGCTGAGCCTTGGTATCGGCGCGATGCTGATTTTCGGCAGCTACTTAAACGGCGGAAAATCCCTGCTCGGCGAGGCAGTCAGCATTGCAGCGCTCGATACGTTTGTAGCGATTACCGCAGGCCTCATCATTTTCCCGGCGTGCTTCTCCTACAACGTACAGCCGGACAGCGGCCCGAAGCTGATCTTTATGACGCTGCCGCACATTTTCACCTCGATGAAGGGCGGACGGATTTTCGGAAGCTTTTTCTTCCTGTTCCTGTTCTTTGCAGCGCTGTCCACCATCATCGCTGTATTTGAGAATATCATGTGCTGCTTTTCCGAGATTTTCGGCGTTTCCAGAAAACAGTCAGCCATCATCAACTGCATTCTGGTGATCTTAGGATCTCTGCCGTGTGCGCTCGGCTACAACGTGTGGTCCGGCTTCCAGCCGCTCGGCGCAGGAAGCACCGTTCTTGATCTTGAGGACTTTATCGTCAGCAATCTGCTGCTGCCGGTCGGCTCTCTGATTTATCTTTTGTTCTGTACCTCGAAATGGGGCTGGGGCTTCAAAAACTACCAGGCAGAGGCAAATAAGGGTGAGGGCCTGAAAGTGCCGGACTGGGTACGGGTTTATCTTTCCTATATTCTGCCGCTGCTCCTTCTTGTATTGATTGTTCAGGGCCTGATTGGATAAAAAGGTCAATATCAGGCAAAAAAAAGATAAGAAAAGAACTGGAAAAAAAGCAGCAGATACGAGATAATAGAATACAAGAAACCAGTTATGTGCCGGGACCTGGAAGTTCGTTCAGGTGTTCCGGCACATGTTGGATAGAAAAGAATACAGGTGAAAGGGGAACAACATGGGAAAATTTACACCACTCGATTTTGAAAAATATGCAGCGCTTGCCCGCCAGGCAGCAGCAGAGGGCTGTGTTCTTCTGAAAAATGACAACGAGGCACTCCCGCTTCAGAAAGGGGATAAAGTAGCTGTTTTCGGAAGAATTGCATTCCACTATTACAAGAGCGGACTTGGCTCCGGCGGACTCGTCAACACCAAATATGTGGTCGGCATTCTGGATGCCTTAAAAGAAGAAAAAGACATCACACTCGATGAGAACCTTCTTGGAACGTATGAGAAATGGGTCGAAGAAAATCCGTACGATGAAGGCCAGGGCTGGGGAAAAGTGCCGTGGTCCCAGAAAGAGATGGAGCTGACCGACGAGATCGTGGAGAGCGCAAAAGGCGCCGATGCAGCCATTGTTGTCGTAGGCCGTACCGCAGGTGAGGATCAGGACAACAAAAACGAGGCAGGCAGCTATCTCTTAACCGATACCGAAAAAGAGATGGTAGAAAAAGTCAGCAAAGCATTTGCAAGAACCATCGTTGTGCTGAACGTCGGAAACATCATCGATATGAAATGGGTGAAAGAGTGCAATCCGGCAGCTGTTCTCTACGTATGGCAGGGCGGCCAGGAAGGCGGAAACGGAGTTGCCGATGTACTGATGGGAAGAGTCAATCCGTGCGGTAAGCTGACCGACACGATTGCAGAGAATATCGAGGACTATCCGTCCACAAGCTGCTTCGGCGATCTGACCCGCAACGAGTACAAGGAGGATATCTACGTCGGATACCGCTACTTTGAGACCTTTGCAAAAGAGAAAGTATTATATCCGTTCGGTTTTGGTCTTTCTTATACGACCTTTGCCGTGACCGCGGAGGCAGAAGAGAAAGATGTTGACAATGTAACCGTGACGGCAACCGTTGAAAATACCGGCAAAGTGGATGGTAAAGAGGTTGTCCAGGTTTATGTAAAAGCTCCGCAGGGCGTTCTTGGAAAACCGTCCCGCGCACTCGTCGGTTTTGCAAAGACCGGTGTTCTTGCACCAGGCGCAAAAGAGACTCTGACGATCGATGTGACCAAAGAGAGCTTTGCATCCTACGATGACAGCGGTGCAACCGGCCACAAATCCTGCTACGTACTCGAAGAGGGCAGTTATGAGTTCTACGTCGGAAGCGATGTCAGAAGCGCAGCCTTTGCCGGTGCATACGAGCAGCCGTTCAAAGTGGTTGAGACCCTGACCGAGGCCATGGCTCCGGTAGAAGCATTTGAGCGCATGAAAGCTGTTCCGGGCGAAGACGGAACGTTAAAACCGGGATATGAGGCAGCTCCTCTGCGCACCGTAGATCCGATCGAGCGCATGAAAGAAAACCGCATGGAGCCGATCACCTATACCGGTGACAAAGGCTACAAGCTCGGTGATGTCCTGGATAAGAAAGTAACGATGGAAGAGTTCGTGGCACAGCTTTCCGATGAAGATCTGATCTGCATCTTCCGCGGCGAGGGCATGTGCAGCCCGAAGGTTACTCCGGGAACCGCAGCAGCATTCGGCGGTCTGACACCGGAACTGCAGGAATTCGGTATTCCGGCAGCCTGCTGTACCGACGGCCCGTCCGGACTCCGCTTTGACTGCGGAACGAGAGCTTTCTCCATGCCGAACGGAACTCTGCTTGGCTGTACGTTTGACCTTCCGCTTGTAGAAGATCTGTACGAGATGGCAGGACGTGAGATGAGACAGAACCGTGTCGATGCCCTGCTCGGACCTGGCATGAATATCCACAGGAACCCGCTGAACGGCCGTAACTTCGAGTATATCTCCGAGGATCCGTACCTGACCGGATGGATCAGTGCCGTACAGATTCTTGGTATGGAAAAATCCGATGTAACCGGAACCATCAAACACTTCTGTGCAAATAACCAGGAGTCCAACCGAAATCATGTGGACGCCGTTGTTTCCGAGCGTGCCCTGCGTGAGATCTATCTGAAGGGATATGAAATCGCAGTCAAAGAAGGCGGCGCAAGATCCATCATGAGCACTTACGGACCGGTCAACGGCATCTGGACTGCAGGAAATTACGATCTGCTGACCACGATTCTGCGCGGTGAGTGGAACTATGACGGCTTCGTTATGACCGACTGGTGGGCAATGTCGAACCGCGAGGGATATGAAGCAACCAGAACAACCCATGCACCGATGGTATCCGCCGGAAACGATGTCTTCATGGTATGCACCGACTGCTCCGATATGGGACAGGACGATGTAAAAGAAGCACTGGAAAACGGCGAGATCACAAGAGGCGACCTGCAGAGAAATGCGATGAATGTTCTGCATTTCATCCTTGGAACTCCAAGCATCTTACGATTCCTGGACCGCATCAGCAAGGAAGAGAAAGAAGCACAGGAGCAGATGGGCGACAACGATTTTGCTGCAGCAGACCTTGTAACATACGAGGCAGATCCGGCAACGGGAGATGTTGTGATTGATGCATCCGCATGGAATACGAAAAAAGGCAACAGCGAAGTATGCGGCGTTACGATTCTGGCTGACAAGATGGGAACGTACGATATCGAAATCGAGATGAAATCCGATCTGGAAGACCTCGCACAGCTGCCGGTAACCGTGTACATCGACAATATCGTAAAAACCGTGATCAGCATCCGTGGAACAAAGGGTGAGTGGATCAAAGAGACGAGAGACCTTGGTTTCTTCTTCGGCTCGAACCACTACCTGAAGCTGTACTTCGGTGCAAATGGCCTGGAGCTTGGAAAGATCCGCCTGAAGTTAAGAGAAGGCATGGAAGTACTGAGCAAACACGAGGAATAAATAAAAAAAGAAATACAGAGAAAAACCGGAACCCGGGAGCCGCTGTCTGGAAGCGGTGCCGGGTTCCGGTTTTTCGTATGAAAGAAGATTTTTATGGAAGAAGCTGTTTTTCAGTGAAGCTCGTCCTCATCCACATCAATCACATTGTCATCGTGCAGGATTTTCTGCTGGTTGATTTCGGTCTGGATGACATTTTTGATCCGGCGTTTTGCGCGGCCCATGTAGTAGGTGGTGACAAGATCGGAAATGCCGCTGTAGATAAGGCAGATACCGATGAAAATGTTGGTAGTGGCAACAGCATCAAACGGATTCGTGCAGATGATGATGCCGAGAACGCTGGTTAACAGAGCCAGCAGAAATTCGAGCCACCATTTTTCCAGACCTGCTTTTTTGAGGTTGAATGCTTTCTGAATGCTGAGCAGTCCGTTTGCCAGAAGGATGATACCGATGACAACCGGAATGAATGCGATCACAAGGTCACTCTCAAAGATAACGAAGCAGCCGAACAGAATCAGCACCAGGGCAACGAACAGATCGTAGCGGAAGAAAAACGGTTCGCCGCGGCTTGCAATGTAGCGGATCAGCGCAACAACGCCGCCGAACAGGAGCAACGCTCCGGCGATATAACAGATCAGCAAACTCGTTTTTACGGGGTAGACGATCAGCACGATACCTAGTATAATAGAGACAGCGGCTGAAAGCAGGAAACTGTTTTTCACATCCTGAAAAAATTGTTTCATAAGGATTCTCCTTTCCACTTGAATGTGGTTTTTCGTTTGCTTTTATAGTAGCTTTTCAAAGCAGAAAAAGCAATGGACAAATTGAAAAAAATGTACGAAGAAATGGAATCGTGAAACGGAAGAAAGAGAGGGTAAAAAAGATGCAGGACGAACAGAAAAAGTTCCAGGAGAAGCTCTCCGAATTGCTGTCCTACGCCAGAAACCATGAAAATAAAGTAACGATGAAAGAAGTCAGAGACTTTTTTGAAGACTTTGCACTGGATGAGCAGAAAGTCACCTTTGTCTGCGAATATCTGACGATGGAGCAGGTCGATGTGGCAGATTATGAGCCGGGCGTCGTGCCGGAGGAGACCGAAAAAGAAAAGAAAAAACCGGAGTTTTCCGAGGAGGAGCTGCGTGCCTTACAGCAGTATCTTGACGAACTGCCGGAGACAGAAACACCGTCGGAGGAAGAAACGGCAGAGCTTTACCGGAAAGCGGCAGAGGGAGATTCCCTTGCAAAGAGCATGCTCGTGCAGCTCTGGCTTCCGAAAGTTATTGAGACCGCAAAAGAAATGCACACCCGCGATTTCTTCCTGATGGATCTGGTGCAGGAGGGAAATGTCGGACTTTTAGTAGCGCTGGAGTCCGTTGTAAAAGCTGAGACGGCGGAGCAGGCGATTGATGCGGCTGTGCGTGAGACGATCAGCGATTTCATGGAAGAACACAGAGTTCAGAAACACAAGGACAATACTGTAGTCAATAAAGTAAACCGCTTAAAAGACGCCATCGAGGAACTCTCCGACGGCGATGACATGGATTTCAGTGTGGCAGAGCTTTCCGCGTATCTTGACATGTCCGTGGAAGAGATTGAGGATATTCTGCGGATTGCAGGCGAAGAGCCGTAAAAAAGGCTGGTATTTGCACAGAAACTGTGTGAATTGGCAATAAAACAAAAGCAAAGGAGAAAAATACAATGGTACATCATATTGTTATGTGGAAATTCAAACCGGAAGTAGAGGATGCAAAGAAACCGGAGCTGAAAAAAGCGATGGCAGAGAACCTGAAAAGCCTGGTCGGCAAAGTGCCGGGACTGTTGACGGTTGACTTTGTAGAAGCACCGCTTGCATCTTCCACCCATGATATGGCACTTGTCACAACCCTGGAAAAAGCAGAGGATGTAGCTGTTTATGCAAAACATCCGGAGCACGTAAAAGTAGCAGACACCTATGTACGTCCGTACACAACGGAGCGTGCGGCACTCGATTACGAAGAGTAAAAACAGGCACGCTCTAGCTCGTTGCCCGTGTAAATAAAAAAGTATCCCGATTCCCAAAAAGGAACGGGATACTTTTTTTGTGCCGGGAAGATCAATTCCTGATCTGGTGAATACGTTTCATTTAAGTGTTTTTCTGCTCTTCCTTCTGCAGTTCGTCAATTGTAAGCAGCAGCTCATCGATGGAAACCTCTTCGTCCTCCGGATCTTCCGTAAATTCTCTGACCAGTTCTTCGTACGTTCTTCTTCTGTGTTCCAGCGCTTTCCGCGACCGCTCCCGCCGGATGCGGCGGACATACCGCAGGCGGAGGACAAAGAGCAGAAGCAGAACGAGAAGGACAAACGGTATCGCCAGAAAAACAGGATCTGCCTTCCGGATACGGGCAAAAAGGGATGCACCGGCCGAGGCAAGATGGCGGAACCAGGAAGCGGCATGCACAGTGCCTTTCCAGAACGCTGCGAAATGGGAAGCCACAGATGAGAAGGAAACCGTGGATGATGCCGGTGCTTTGGAAACGGCCGGTTCCGGTGTCTGAGTTATGGTCGGTGTTTCGGCCGGCGTCGCAGTGGCAGTCGGCGTCGGTGTCGCCGTCGGAACCGGCTCAAAGGTTACGGCAAGCGTATGGTCCGCCTGAACATCCGAAAAAGTATAGCTGTCCGGATATTCCGTTACCGGAAGATAGGAGCCGTCTACGGAGAGCTTTGCAAGCCGGTAGCCGGAATCCGCTGTGTAGGAAATCGTTTTTTCTTCCCCACGGGAAACGTCGCCGCTTTCCGAGACGGAACCGTGCTCCGCAGATGATGTGGAAATGTGGAACAGATACGGCACCCGTGTGCGGTACAGACGGAGAAGCCGGGTTCCATCGGATTTCTGCAGATTTACAATGGCAATAAATTCACCCGGATTCGTCTCGCAGAGTCCTTCCGGTTCGTTGGAGACAATATCGTCGGAAAAACCAAAATCAACAGCATCATCGGAAAGAAGCGTTTTCTGGGAAATCGAATACGTCTGAAGAAAATTTCCGATTCCGAGGTGCATCGTCAGCGGAAAGATGAAAAAAAGATCACCGGAAACACAGAGATCCTGAAAGTTTTCCATATAAAAATCAAAAGGATACGTTCCCCAGTCATCTACCACCTGAAAAGAAGCATCGAGAATTTTGAAACTGTAGCCGCCGTTCGTATCGGTCTGGATCAGATAGCCTCCCGTGGAGGGAAGGTAGTCGATGCCGAGGATATTGTAGCTGTCGGAAATCTGCACCCGCTCTTTCTGCTCCAGCGTATCTGGATCGAGACGGAAGATGCACCCGAAATTCGACGCATCCGGACTGCTGTAGCCGCTGACCAGGATTTCGTGTGTGACGGGATTGTATGCCATACCGTTGGCGTGCGCATAGTCCGCATCCTGCACCTGAAGTGCGAGCGAATACTGCGTGACGGGATTTCCATCCTTGTCGGTGTCATTTTTATAGTAGGCAGAGACCACATCGGGATCTGTCGTCAGATCGTTATAGTTTTCAATGCAGATGATATAGTCTTCTGTCGCGCAGACGGACTGTACCACGCCTGTGCTGCCAAGAAGCGGGTATTCTGCAACCATTTCCCAGGAAACGCCAGCAAATGGTGTATTGGAGGCAAAACCCGCCTGGCAGAGAATGGGGTGAGTCAGAAAGAGAAAAATGCCCAGAAAAAGGGCAAGAAAAAACCGGCCGGATTTCCTGCCGGTGGGAGATTTTATCGAAAAATTTGTAAATGCAAGCCGCATATGATGTGTAGGTCCTTTCTTACAGAAAAAAGGTGAACTTTTTCTGTCATCCTATCTTACCACGGAATCGGCGGAAAGTAAATGAAGGAGGGATGGAGATTTTCTTACATATCGTTTAAGAAAATGTAATAATTTTGTAGTGTTTGCCGATGCAAAGTAGTTGTAAACATTTTGCCGTCTTGGTAAAATAAACATAACAGAATTCAGAAAATTGTGAAGAAAAAGGAAAGGCGGAGAACCGATGATCAGAATCAAAGATATTGCAGACCGCGCCGGAGTCAGTCCGACGACGGTCTCAAATGTAATACACGGAAAGACCGGGCGTGTCTCGAAGGAGACGATTGAGAAAATCAACCGGATTTTAGAGGAGATGGAGTACGTGCCGAGCATCAGCGCGCGGATGCTGGCAAACAACAGCTCCGGCCTCATCGGCGTAGCGCTCGGCTTCATGAGAAAAGGAAATGCTTCCTCATTTGAGGATCCTTTCGTATCGGCGATGCTTGGAAACCTGGAGTATCAGATCCGGGAACACGGCTATCATATGATGCTGGTTGCGCGCCACGAGCAGGGCGATATTATGCAGCAGGCGCTTGGCTGGAATTTTGACGGCATGATTGCCATGGCGCTGAGCGAAAAAGAGATCGCAGAGCTCTCCGGGCGGCTTGGAAAACCGCTGGTGACCATTGACCAGTATCTTCCGCCGGAGCTTGGCGTCCGTTCCATCACGATGGATGACCGCGGCGGTGCTTACCAGATGGGCCAGTATCTGATCGGAAAGGGGCATAAAAAATTTCTCTTCCTGTCTGACTGCGACATCGGCGTCGATCATCACCGGTGGCTCGGTGTGCGGCAGGCGATGGAAGAGGCGGGAATCGGGGACTGTGAGAGCCGCCACATCGTGATTCCATGGGATCCGGAGAAACGGGAGAAGGCGTACGAGGAGATGCTGCCGTTTTTCAAAAAGCAGACAGCGCTCTTTTTCTCCTCCGATTACTATGCACTTGAAGCATCCAATTTCCTGCAGAACAAAGGGGTAAAAGTTCCGGAAGATATTTCTATTGCGGGCTTTGATGATGTCACCTATGCAACGCTTGCGCGGCCGAAGCTCACAACGGTGCACCAGATGGTGGATGGAAAAGCACGCTGCGCCGTGGAAGTGCTGATGCATCTGATCAAGAACGAGCCGGTACAGAAAGACATTCCGCCGCTGCCGACAACTCTGGTGGAGCGGGAATCCGTACGCGATCTGACAAGATGAATAATTACCAATTCCACAGGGAAACTTTTGTAAAATCTGCTGGTTTTGCGCAAAACTATTGAAAAACCAGAGCAACCTGTGGTAAACTATGGCCGAAAAGACAAAAACAAAGTACCCGGAATACGGGCATGAAATAAAAGGAGGATCACAGAAAATGGACAAAAAATGGTGGAAAGAAGCCGTCGTGTATCAGATTTATCCGCGCAGCTTCATGGACAGCAACGGAGACGGTATCGGAGATTTAAATGGTATCACTTCCCGTCTGGACTATTTAAAAGACCTTGGCGTGGATGTTATCTGGCTGTCACCGGTTTACCAGTCACCGAACGATGACAATGGATACGACATCAGCGATTATCAGGCGATCATGCAGGAGTTCGGAACGATGGAGGACTTTGACCGCATGCTTTCCGAGATGCACAAAAGAGGCATCAAGCTGGTTATGGACCTCGTTGTCAACCATACCTCAGATGAGCACAAATGGTTCGTGGAGAGCCGTAAATCAAAAGACAATCCGTACCGTGATTACTACATCTGGCGCGATCCGAAAGACGGAAAAGAGCCGAACAACTGGGGAAGCTGCTTCTCCGGCTCCGCATGGAAATACGATCCGCAGACCGAGATGTATTACCTGCATCTGTTCTCCACGAAACAGCCTGATCTGAACTGGGAAAACCCGACCGTAAGAAAAGAAGTTTTCGATATGATGAACTGGTGGTGCGAGAAAGGCATCGACGGCTTCCGTATGGATGTCATCAGCATGATCTCCAAACCGGAAGGACTGCCGGACGGAGAAATTCCGGAGGGCGGACTCTACGGTGATTCCGGCTGCGTAAACGGACCGCACGTTCATGAGTATCTGCAGGAGATGAACAAAGAAGTTCTTTCCAAATATGATCTGATGACCGTCGGCGAGTGTGCCGGTGTCACGATCGAGGAGGCAGAAAAATACGCATCCGCAGACGGCAAAGAGCTCAGCATGGTATTCCAGTTCGAGCTGGTTGAGCTGGCAGGCGGAAAATACGGCAAATGGACGGACAAACGCGTACCGCTCAAAGATTTCAAACGCGTCATGACAGCATGGCAGACGGAGCTTGAGGGCAAGGCATGGAACAGCCTCTTCCTTGGAAACCATGACCAGCCGCGCTGCCTGTCCCGTTTCGGCGATGATTCACCGGAATACCGCGTGGTAAGCGCCAAAATGCTGGCTACCTGCCTTCATATGATGCAGGGTACTCCGTACGTATACCAGGGTGATGAGCTCGGCATGAAGAACGTTCCATTCAACGATCTGTCCGAGTTCCGCGACATCGAGAGCATCAACGCCTTCAATGAGCTGACCGGAGCCGGAAAAGTAGCCCCGGATGACATGATGCGCTACCTGAACCTGCGCGGAAGAGACAACGCGAGAACCCCGATGCAGTGGGATGACAGTGCATCCGCAGGATTCACCACAGGCACACCGTGGATCAAAGTCGGACCGGATTACGAGACCGTCAACGCAAAGAATGAGATGGCAGATCCGGATTCCGTATACAACTATTACAAGAAACTGATCCATCTCCGCAAAGAGAAGGATATCATGGTTTATGGAACGTACGAGCTGCTCGATCCAGAAGACGAAGCGCTGTACGTATACACCAGAACGTTAGGTGACAAAAAACTCCTTGTGATGTGCAACTTCACAAAAGAGGAGCAGGAGTACACAGTTCCGGAAACCTTTGCGGGAGCAGATGTACTGATCAGCAACTATCCACAGAGCGGCGCAGCAGCGGGGGCAAGAAAACTGCGCGCGTATGAGGCAGTTGTTCTGGAAACCAAATAAAAAATGCAGAGGAACCTGTGGCAGAACGGACTTTTGCCACAGGTTCCCGTTCTCAAAATGCGGTAAAAACCGGTAAGAGTAAGAAAGGGGAAAACAAAACATGAAATCATATCTGAAGATGGAGACGCATCCGCTTGCAAATCCCGAGAATGTGATAAAAGGCGATAAATACCGTATCACAGTATTGACAGAGCATCTTCTTCGACTGGAATACAGTGAGGATGGTGAATTTATCGATGCGGCATCCCAGACGGTTGTAAACCGGGATTTTCCGGCCGTGGAATTTTCCGTCAAAGACACAGGCGATGAGCTGGAGTTACGCACAAAGTATCTGCAGCTGAATTATAACAAAAAATCATTTTCTTCAAACGGACTTTCCTGCAAAACAACCGCGGTCGGCATCAGTTCTGTACCGGCATGGCATTACGGAGATCCGACACAGGATCTTGGAGGAACGGCCCGTACGCTTGATCAGGTCAATGGAGCCTGTGATCTGGAACCTGGTATCATGTCCTGGTTTGGTTCCTCTGTTCTGGATGATTCGAAGTCGCTTCTGATGACAGAGGACGGCTGGGTGACTCCGAGAAAGAAAGGGGTACAGGATCTGTATTTCTTTGGCTATGGCTGGAATTTCCGTCTGGCATTAAAGGATTTCTACCACCTTTGCGGTAAGACTCCGATGCTTCCGAGATTTGCACTTGGAAACTGGTGGAGCCGTTACTGGCGTTACAGTGAAACATCCTATATGAAACTGATGGAAGACTTCGACAAAGAGAACGTTCCATTCTCGGTTGCTGTTATCGATATGGACTGGCACCGTGTAGACGATGTGGATCCGAAATACGGCAGCGGCTGGACCGGCTACAGCTGGAACAAAAAACTCTTCCCGGATCCGGAGCGTTTTCTTGGAAAACTCCATGCACGCGGCATGAAGACAACACTGAATGTCCATCCGGCAGACGGAATTCGTGCGTATGAGGACTGCTATCCGGAAGTAGCAGAGGCTATGGGAGTGGATGCAAAAAAAGAAGAGCCGGTCAATTTTGACATTGCGGATCCGAAATTTGTTGATGTATATTTTGACAAAGTCCATCATCCGATGGAAAAAGAGGGCGTCGATTTCTGGTGGATTGACTGGCAGCAGGGACAAAACACCAAGATCGAGGGTCTTGATCCGCTGTGGATGCTGAATCACTATCATTTTCTTGACAGTGGAAGAGACGGAAAACGTCCGATGACCTTCTCCCGCTACGCAGGACCGGGCTCCCACCGCTATCCGGTCGGATTTTCCGGAGACACCCACATCACCTGGGAATCCCTGGATTTCCAGCCATACTTTACCAGCACAGCCTCCAACATCGGCTACGGATGGTGGAGTCATGATATCGGCGGCCATATGCTTGGCTACCGTGACGATGAGCTTGAAGCAAGATGGTATCAGTACGGAGTATTTTCTCCGATCAACCGTTTGCACAGCTCTAACAGTGCCTTCAGTGGAAAAGAGCCTTGGAACTTCAGTATGGAAGTGCGCAGCACAATGGATGATTTCCTCCGTTTGCGTCATAAACTCGTACCGTATCTGTACACGATGAACTACCGTGCATGGAAAGAGGACACACCGATCGTTGTTCCGATGTATTATGATTACCCGGAGACGGTTTTCTGGGGCAAAAATCAGGCACCGAATCAGTATTTCTTCGGAAGCGAGCTGATGGTAACACCGGTGACAACGAAATGCATTCCGGAGCTGAAACGTGCAAAAACGAAAGTATGGCTGCCGGAGGGAACCTGGTTTGACTTCTTCAACGGAATGGTTTACGAGGGCGGCAGAAGCATGGATCTGTACCGCACACTCGAGGAGATCCCGGTTCTTGCAAAAGCCGGTGCCATCATTCCGATGACCGAGAAGATCAGTGCGCTTGATGTAGAGTCCAACCCGGACGAGCTGACTGTACGCGTTTATGCAGGTGCGGACAACAGCTTTACTCTGTATGAGGATGACAATACTTCGATGGCATATGAGAACGGCGACTGTGCAGAGACACCGATGAAGCTCGATTGGGCAGCACGGAGCTTTACAATTTCGCCGGTGGAGGGCAATCAGAGCCTTGTTCCGGAGAGCAGAACGTACGTCGTAGAATTCGGCGGAAGCACCGCGAAAGCAGCAAAAGTGCTGGTAAACGGCGTGGAAATCGATGCAGAAGCAGAAGAAAAAGACGGACTTCTTACCATCACCGTAACCGGTGTGAAACCGCAGGATACCGTTACTATCTGCCTGCCGGAAGATACCGAGGTGGCAAAGAACGATGTAGTGGCACGCGCGATGGATCTGCTGCTGCACGCAGAGATCAGCTACATCACCAAAGAGCTGGTTGCAAGACTGCTTGACAAAGCGAACGGCAAGGTGGCAATTCTCGCAGCTGAGCTGCAGAGCATGGATCTTTCCGATGATCTGCGCGGCGCACTGCTGGAGATCATCACTGCATAAAAAACGGATTTACAGAAAAAGAATTCTGTGATACGATACATACAAAAAAGGAAGAGAGCGTGGCAGTGGATTCTGTCAGGCTCTCTTCTTGAAATGTGAGACAGGAGGATTTTTAAACGTGGGAAAATACATCATGGCACTTGATGCCGGCACAACGAGCAACCGCTGTATTCTGTTTGATCAGAAAGGACAGATCGTAAGCCTTGCGCAGAAGGAATTTACCCAGCGTTTCCCGAAACCGGGCTGGGTGGAGCACGATGCCAATGAGATCTGGTCCACGATGCTCGGTGTAGCCGTGGAGGCAATGCAGAAAGCGGGCGCGTCCTACGAGGATATCGCGGCAATCGGCATCACAAACCAGAGAGAGACGACGATCGTCTGGGACAAAAAGACGGGAGAGCCGGTCTACAATGCAATTGTATGGCAGTGCCGCAGAACATCGGAATACTGCGACTCGCTGATGGAGCGCGGACTGGTTGAATGTTTCCGGGAAAAAACGGGTCTTGTGATTGATGCGTATTTCTCAGCAACGAAGCTGAAATGGATTCTCGATGAAGTTCCGGGCGTGCGCGAGCGGGCGGAGCGAGGCGATCTCTATTTCGGAACGGTGGAGACGTGGCTGATCTGGAAGATGACAAAGGGAAAGGTACATGTCACCGATTACACCAACGCATCCCGTACGATGCTGTTCAATATCCATACGCTGAAATGGGATGAGGATATCTTAAAAGAGCTGAACATTCCGCTTTGTATGCTGCCGGAAGTCCGCCCGTCGAGCTGTGTCTACGGGGAGACGGCATCGACATATTTCGGCGGCCCGATCCCGATCGCGGGAGCAGCGGGAGACCAGCAGGCAGCGCTGTTCGGCCAGACCTGCTATGCGCCGGGCGAAGCGAAAAATACATACGGAACGGGCTGCTTCCTGCTGATGAACACGGGAGAAAAGCCGGTTTCTTCGACACACGGTCTTGTTACCACGATTGCATGGGGCATCGGGGACAAGATCACGTATGCGCTTGAGGGATCGATTTTCGTCGGCGGAGCCGCAATCCAGTGGCTGCGCGATGAGATGAAGCTGATTGAATCCTCGGCCGATTCCGAATATATGGCGCAGAAAGTGAACGACACGAACGGATGCTATGTCGTGCCGGCGTTTACCGGCCTTGGCGCACCGTACTGGGATCAGTATGCGAGAGGAACCATTCTCGGCCTGACGCGCGGCGTCAACAAATACCATGTGATCCGCGCAACGCTCGAATCCATTACGTATCAGGTAGATGATGTGTTAAAAGCGATGGAGGCAGATTCCGGCATGAAGCTCTCCGCACTGCGTGTGGACGGCGGAGCAAGCGCCAACAATTTCCTGATGCAGTGCCAGGCGGACATCAGCCAAGCGCCGGTAGAACGGCCGTGCTGCATCGAGACGACTGCCATGGGAGCTGCTTACCTTGCCGGCCTTGCCGTCGGCTACTGGCCGGATCAGGAGACGGTGAAACAGAACGGAGCGATTGATCACACATTCGAGCCGGAGCTCTCGAAAGAGGAGCGCGATGAGAAGATGAACGGATGGCACAAAGCAGTCCGTTACGCCGAAGGATGGGCGAAATAGAAAAAGATTTTGGAAATGCAGAAAAGGAACGGTTTCGTAATGAAAACCGTTCCTTTTCGCGTAAGGTATGTAATGAAATCAGAGAAAATCAAAGAATGTCGATATGTTCGCCGTTTAAAGCTTTGTTCATGCTTCGTACAGCACAGAATTTACCGCACATCGAGCAGGTATCTTCCTGTTCCGGCGAGCGGTCAGCACGGATGGCTTTTGCAGTTTCCGGGTCCAGTGCACAGTCCCACTGTGCTTCCCAGTCGAGCACGCGGCGGGCGTCTCCCATCTTGTCGTCAATATCACGCGCATGCGGCACGCCTTTGGCGATGTCGGCAGCGTGTGCGGCGATTCTGCTTGCGATGATGCCCTGTTTTACATCATCCAGGTTCGGAAGAGCCAGATGCTCTGCCGGCGTTACGTAGCACAGGAAAGCAGCGCCGTTCATGGCGGCAATCGCGCCTCCGATGGCAGCGGTGATGTGGTCGTAGCCCGGTGCGATATCGGTTACGAGAGGTCCGAGAACGTAGAACGGAGCGCCCATGCAGATGGTCTGCTGTACTTTCATGTTGGCCGCAATCTGGTCCATCGGAACGTGGCCCGGTCCCTCAACCATGACCTGAACGTCTTTCTCCCAGGCACGTTTGGTGAGTTCGCCGAGGCGCACCAGCTCCTCAATCTGGCAGACATCCGTTGCGTCGGCAAGGCAGCCAGGACGGCAGGCGTCGCCGAGAGAAATGGTCACATCGTATTCACGGCAGATATCGAGAATCTCATCGTAATACTCGTAGAACGGATTCTCCTCGCCGGTCATGCACATCCAGGCGAACACGAGGGAGCCGCCGCGGGAAACGATATTCATTTTCCGTTTGTGTTTGCGGATCTGATCGATGGTTTTTCTGGTGATGCCGCAGTGCAGGGTGACGAAATCGACACCGTCCTCGGCATGGAGGCGGATGACGTCAATAAAATCTTTGGCAGTCAGCGTATCCAGGTCTCTCTGGTAATGGATCACACTGTCATATACCGGCACGGTGCCGATCATGGCTGGACATTCGGAGGTCAGTTTCCGCCGGAACGGCTGCGTATTGCCGTGGCTCGACAGGTCCATGATGGCTTCTGCGCCCATATTGACCGCGGAGAGTACCTTCTGCATCTCCACATCGTAATCTTTACAGTCTTTCGAAACACCGAGATTTACATTGATTTTCGTGCGCAGCATCGAGCCGATGCCCTCCGGGTCGATGCAGGTGTGCAGCTTATTGGCCGGAATGGCAACCTTTCCGCTGGCAACGAGCGGCATCAGGTCTTCCACAGCCATATACTCTTTTTCTGCGACTTTTTTCAGCTCCGGTGTTACAATGCCGCGGCGTGCGGCGTCCATCTGTGTTGCGTAATTGTGTTTCATCTGTTGTTCTCCTTTATTTTCAAAATCAGATCCGGTAAGCGTGGTTCAGCGGTCCCGGGCCGTGGCCGAGATCCATCATGCTCGCGAGTGCGCCCGAAATATACTCTTTTGCAGCGGAAATGGCATCCGGAAGGGAAAGCCCCTTTGCGAGTCCCGATGCGATGGCGCTGGAGAGTGTACAGCCGGTGCCGTGTGTGTTCGGATTGTCGATGCGTTTTCCGGTGAACCAGGTAAATGTGCCGTTGTGATATAAAAGATCGTTGGCATCATTGATACTGTGGCCGCCCTTTAACAGAACGGCACAGCCGCAGGAATCCCCGATCTCTTTTGCGGCGCGTTCCATATCGCTTTCCGACTGGATTTTGATGCCGGAGAGAACTTCTCCCTCTGGGATATTCGGTGTGATGACCTCGGCCAGAGGAAAGAGCAGTTTTTTCATCAGGTCAGGCACGCCGCCCGAAGCGAGCGCGGAGCCGCTTGTAGCGACGAGGACCGGGTCCACAACGATGTGTTTGGCCTGGTAGAAGCGAAGCCGTTCGGAGATGACTTCGATCAGTGCCGGGGAGGATACCATACCGATTTTGACGGCGTCCGGGAAGATGTCCGTAAAGACGGCGTCAAGCTGTGCGGCCAGAAACTCCGGTGTTACATCGAAAATACCGGAAACTCCGGTGGTGTTCTGGGCGGTGAGTGCGGTAATTGCCGACATGGCGTAAACTCCGTTTGTGATCATGGTTTTGATGTCTGCCTGAATGCCGGCGCCTCCGCTGGAATCACTTCCCGCGATTGTTAATGCTGTTTTCATGTTTTTCGGGTCCATGAGAATTACTCCTTTGCATTACTTTTCTTTTTGGAGCGTGTTTGAAAAAGCATTTTTCAAACACGCTCTAGGCGACAAAGAAAGTGGTGCCCCCAGTCTGCCGCCTGGTGTGAGGATGAATGGTTACGTAAAATTATTTGTTTTCCAGCATGCGCAGAGTCTGTTCTTTCAGATCCTTCGTTGCGGAAACAATGTCTTTCTGTGCAAAAATGGCACTGATGACGGCGATGCCGCAGATGCCGCTGCCGGAAAGCTCCGTCACGTTATCGCGTGTGATGCCGCCGATGGCGATGACAGGGATTTTAACGGCATTGCAGATAGCAGTCAGCGTTTCGTGGCTGACATCCT
The DNA here is from genome assembly GCF_977045365.1 of Fusicatenibacter sp. Lineage (NCBI taxonomy): Bacteria > Bacillati > Bacillota > Clostridia > Lachnospirales > Lachnospiraceae > Fusicatenibacter > Fusicatenibacter sp. The sequence goes on along the minus strand of NZ_CDRRUH010000021.1, from coordinate 17,367 downwards.
CCGCATCCGCCTTGGAACCGGTGTGGAAGACCGCGCCGACGCCGAGGTAATCTGCCCCGCGCTGCTCGGCGAGAATGGCCTGTTCCACGGTCTGCGCCGAAACGCCGATGATCTTGTCCGGGCCAAGCTTTGCACGGACATCGCCGGCCTCCATATCGCTCTGGCCGACGTGAACGCCGTCCGCATCCATCTTAGCTGCAATTTCCACGTTATCGTTGATGACGAAAGGAACATGGTATGCGGCACAGAGTTTTTTCAGCTCCAGTGCCTCTTCCATAAAGTGATCCTGGTCAAGATTTTTTTCGCGGAGCTGGATAAACGTTGCGCCGCCCTGCAGAGCCTTTTCCACCTGGCTGTACAGTGTCTCGCCGTTCAGCCAGCTGCGGTCTGTCACAGCATATAAAAGCAGGCCTTTTTTATCGCACTTCATACTTTGCACCTTTCTCCAGCGTCTCGCCGTCCATGTGGTAGATGGCGTCGATGATGCGGTTCCGGTAGGTGGAGTTGCCGTCTTCCGGTTTCATATGGCTCCAGCCGATCTCGCCGGCAAGTCCCATCGCGCAGACAGCGGCAGCAGCAGCTTTTAACGGCTCGTCCGGGTTGGCAACGAGGTAAGCGGTCATCATGCCGGAGAGCTGGCAGCCTGTTCCGGTGATGCTTCCCATCTCGGCGCGTCCGTTGCGGATCACGTAGCAGGTGTCAGCATCGGCAACGAGGTCGATCGCTCCTGTGATGGCGACAACACAGTTGTGGTCTTTTGCAAAGTTTTTTGCAAAAGCAACGGCGCTGTCGAGGTTTTCATCCGTTACTTTATCGGCAACGTCTGCGTCAACACCCTTTGTCGTTCCGCTTCCGAGTGCCAGTGTTTTGATTTCGGAAATATTTCCGCGGATGACGGTGAACGGGATTTTTTCCATCAGTCCGACTGCGGTCGAAGTACGTAAGTGGCTTGCGCCTGCGCCGACTGGATCGAGCAGGATTTTGTGGCCGAGCGAAGCTGCTTTTGCACCGGCACGGTACATGCCGTCGATGCTCGTTCTGTGCAGCGTTCCGATGTTGATGTTCAGACCGCCGCAGATAGAGGTGATATCCTCGACATCCTCCGGTTCATCGGACATGATCGGGCTTGCGCCGCATGCCAGCAGAATGTTGGCGACATCGTTTACCGTAACGTAATTTGTGATGTTGTGTACGAGAGGGGTTGTTTTTCTGACATTGTCAAGACAAGGGCCTAACATAATTTTTTGTTCCTCCTGTGTGAGTGTTTTTGCAGAAGCAAATTCCCTTGTGTTACTGGAAGAACCTGTTGATGATGTGTTCATAGAGATTAAAAAAGCAGATATACGTGGAGGTATATCTGCAGAAAATGTGCATATCGTATCTCCCTACGTTGGCATTACCCAAATCAGGTTCAGGGTCTAGGAGATGCATCCTACTCTCAGCCCGCTTCGCACGCGAGCTCCCCTTTGCTTTCTGCAGACAATTATATACGCATAAAAACAATTGTGCAAGAGAAAAACGGAAGATTTTAAAAAATTTCAGAAAAATAAAAAAGACATGCAAAATATTGGAAATGTAATGTTATTTGGGGTGACAGAGGAAATAATATCAGTGTAAAATGAAGTATAAAATATGCGTGGAAGGAGAGTATTCCCTGGCCAATGAGTGGAATGAGGCCGGCATGGACGAGCATATCGCAAAGCCGATTGATGCGCAATTACTGAAAAAGAAAATTGCAGAGTATTGCAGGTGAAAAGAAGTGCCCATGCCCGGCATCTGATGTGTGCCGGGCAGGGGCTTTTGATGTGCGAATCTTATTTTTCTTCCTCCGGGTACGTATAGCCCCAGGTTCTGCGGAAGGAGGTCATCAGATCCATGACGTCCTTCGTGTAGTCGAGGTGCATGGCAGATGCATCTCCATTGATGGCGCGTTCCATGTCGGCGAGCTCATAGGCGAGTGCATCGGCGTTGTCACCGGCTTTGATGATTTCGGATTCGCCGGTGGAAGCGTCTGTGATTTTTGCTTCCCAGGCACGCGGGTACTCCATGATCTCGATAAATCCGTTCTCACAGGAAACCATGCCGCGTTTCGGCTGTTTGGAGTGGAGAGAGAGCATCACACTTGCCATCTGTCCTTCCTGATTGGTGAGAAGGAGGCCGGCCTGCTCGTCCACACCGGTCGGAGCGGGTTTTACCTGGGAAAGGAGCTGATCCGGCTTGGAGTCGAAGAACCAGCGGATGAAGGAGAGTGCGTATACGCCGATATCAAGCATCGCGCCGCCTGCGAGATTCCGGTTGAAGAAGCGGTTCTTCATGTTGTACTCTTTGAAACTGCCGAAGTTCATCGTGATCAGATTGACTCTGCCGAGACGGCCGGAGTCGAGAATTTTTTTCAGCTCTTTGTAGATCGGCATATGGTAAATCGTCATTGCCTCTCCGATGATGACACCTTTTTCTTTTGCAAGCGCTATGGCCTCGTCGAGCTCGTCACTGTTCAGCGTAATCGATTTCTCAACGAGAATGTGTTTTCCATTGGCAATCGCCTCTTTCATAAAGCCAAGATGCGTGTTGTGCGGCGTCGTGATATAAATGACATCGACCTCCGGATCGGTAAACATCTCATGGAAATCATCGTAAACTTTTCCAATTCTATATTTCTCCGCAAAAGCAGCCGCCTTCTCATGGGTCCGGTTGCCGACCGCGTAAATATTCTTTCCGTTTTTCTGCAGCGCGACCGCCATTTCATTTGCAATCACACCGCATCCGAGTACAGCCCATTTGATATTTTTCATTATGAAATCCTCCCATCCTGTTTTACATTAATCTTACTATAACAAATTTCGCGGAGATCCTCAATTTCTTTTTCAAAATAGAAAATTCCTGAAATAAGAAACGAAGGAGAAACGAAATTCGAACGTTTCTCCTTCGTTTTTTGCACGCATTTTTACCGGGAAATCATATTCTAAGGTTAGAATGAAAAAACAGGAGAATCTGTTGATGAAAAGAAAATGGCTGACAGGTGCGCTTGTACTGGCAATGGCGGCAGTGACGCTGGCGGGATGCGGGGCAAAAGATGAGACAAAAGAAAAAGTGGAGCAGGTGACATTAAATGAGGTTGCCCACTCCATTTTTTACGCCCCGCAGTACGTGGCAATTGAGGAGGGGTATTTCGCGGACGAGGGCATTGATCTGACGCTGGTGACAGGATTTGGTGCAGATAAAGTGCTGACGGCGATGATTTCCGGCGAGGCGGATATCGGGTTTATGGGGGCGGAGGCAACCGTCTACGCGTACCTCGAGGGAACCGCAGACCCGGTTGTGAACTTCGCGCAGCTGACGCAGCGGGCGGGAAACTTTGTTGTGGGAAGAGAGAAAGACAATTCGTTTACCTGGGAGAAATTGAAAAACAAAGAGGTATTAGGGGGAAGAAAAGGCGGTATGCCGGAAATGGTCTTTGAGTATGTTCTGGCGCAGAAAGGGATTGATAAAAAAGACGTAAATATCAACCAGAGCATCGATTTTGGTTCCACAGCTGCCGCGTTCTCCGGCGGGCAGGGGGATTATACGATTGAATTTGAACCGTCCGCGACACTGCTCGAGCAGAAGGGTGACGGCTATGTCGTGGCATCGGTCGGAACGGAATCCGGGTATGTGCCGTATACGTCGTACAGCGTCAAACAGAGTTATCTGAAAACGCACGGCGCAACCGTAGAAAAATTCACGAAGGCACTGCAGAAAGGAATGGACTTCGTGCAGACGCACACACCGGAGGAGATTGCAGAGGTGATTGCGCCGCAGTTTGCAGAAACCGAGCTGGAAACCATCACCGCGATCGTGCGCCGCTACTATGAGCAGGATACGTGGAAAGAAAATCTGATCTTTGAGGAAGAAAGTTTTGATCTTCTGCAGGAGATTCTGGAGCAGGCGGGAGAGCTGGAGAAAAAGGCACCGTACAAGACACTCGTGACAACAAAATACGCCGAAGAGGCCGCTGCCAAAGGCTGATTCCGGCAGAATAGAAAAGCGAAAAAAGACAGAAAAAGACACTTTTCGACATTTGTCGACAAACAGCGACATTTCATTCGAAAAAAATAAAGAAAATTGCAAAAGAAAAGCAGAAAAATAGAGAAAAAGTATTGCAAAAAAGTAAATTTTGCTGCATACTATGGGTGTCGCATATATTTTTTACAACACAGGCATACGGAGGCGAACAGACATGAAAGTAGGTTTTATCGGCGGCGGCAACATGGCGAGTGCCATGATTGGCGGAATGATCCAAAAAGGAGTTGTATCTGCAGATGACATTCTGGTATCGGTCCGCACGGAGAAAAGTGTGGAACGCTTGACCAACCAGTTTGGAGTCCAGGCGACTACGGAGAACGAAGCGGTCGTAGCCGGATCCGATCTTGTATTCCTGGCAGTAAAGCCAAACCAAATAAAAAATATAATAAACCTCGTCAAAAACTTCATCTCACCCGAGAAGATTATCGTATCGATTCTTCCCGGTAAGTCTTTACAATGGCTGGGTACAGAAATCGGAAAACCAACAAAGTTAATTCGCACCATGCCAAACACACCAGCACTCGTCGGAGAAGGAATGACCGGCGTCTGTGCCAATGATCTCGTGACGGAGGAAGAGCTGCAGCTCGTTTTAACCCTCCTGAAAAGCTTTGGCCGCGCAGAAGTTGTTCCGGAGTATCTGATGGATACCGTCACAGGTGTCAGCGGAAGCTCGCCGGCGTACGTATTTCTTTTCCTGGAGGCTCTTGCAGATGCGGCCGTAGCCGAAGGAATGCCGAGAAAACAGGCATATGAATTTGCTGCACAGTCTGTCCTTGGAAGCGCCAAAATGCTTCTCGAGACAGGAATGCATCCGGGAGAATTAAAAGACATGGTCTGCTCGCCAGGCGGAACCACCATCGAAGCGGTTGCCGTACTGGAGCGGGAGAACCTGAGAAGTGCTGTTATTGATGCAACACGAGCCTGCATCCGGAAATCAAAGGGAGTGGATTAGAAGGAGCAGCACCGCCGCTTTGACAGAATGACGCTAATGTGAAAGCAGCAAAAACAAAGAATGTATGCACAAAAAAACAAACCAAAACAAGCAAAGAGAAAGCACAAAAAAGAGTAAAAAAACAAACGAGCGGAAAAATCCCGGCAGCCGTGGAAAAGGCACCGGGATTTTTTCTGGTAATTTATAGTTTTTTTCCTTTACTGAGCGTACTGTTGTGATAATCGGAAGAATAGGTTACATCCTTTCCAAACCATACCGGAGGAACAAAGGCGTTTGCGGATGCTTCGTCCGGAAACTCCACCTCTGCGAGGTAAAGGCCTTCATACGGCGCATCAAAGACATCGAGCTCGATCGTCAGATCCGTTCCGGCAAGCGGCAGCAGATAGCGTGTTTTTGAGATGAGAACGCCGTCTGCCTTTTCCCGCAGATGCAGGTAGGATTCCTTTGTGAGCGGAAGATTATACTCTTCACGCACCATCAGCCCTTTTGACTTGTAGGTCAGATAATATTCGTCGTCAGAGCGGCGGATGCGGACAACCGGTTCGGTGGAAAGATAGCCCTGCTCGATTTTTTTACATGGATAGCTTGGAAGATTTTCCGGAAGCTGATCCAGAAGGTATTTGCGTTCGATTTCCATAAAAGAGACTCCTTCTCGTGATTGCATCACTGCTTTTTTCAAGAGTTTACCATGCTTTTCCCGTGATGTTAAGCGAAATCCGGCTTTTTGCGAAAAAAAGTCCTGAAATTTTTATGAAATGCAAGCATTCTGCGGAAAAATGTGGTATAATAGCGGCGGTTTGTTACAAAGAAAAGCAGAGAATATCACGTGACAAAACACACGAGACTGATCATACAACACAGGAGGACAAAACCATGGCAAAGATTTATGTATTTCTGGCAGACGGATGTGAAGAGATTGAGGCACTGACCCCGGTGGATCTGCTGCGCAGAGCCGGAGAAGACGTATGCACCGTTTCTATTATGGGAAGAAAAGAAGTAACAGGATCCCACAAAATCACCATTCTTGCAGATGAAACCATCGAAGAGGGAGAGTTTGATGACGGAGACATGCTGGTACTTCCGGGCGGAATGCCGGGTACATTAAATCTGGCCGGAAACGAGACGCTCGCAGCGCTGATCCGTTCCTATGACGATCAGGGAAAGAAACTGGCAGCCATCTGCGCAGCGCCGAGCATCCTTGGTGTGATGGGCATCTTAAAAGATAAAAACGCCGTCTGCTTCCCGGGCTTTGAAGAAAAGCTGGCAGGCGCAAACGTACTCGATGTACCGGCAGTCACCGACAAAAATGTGACCACCGGCCGCGGCATGGGAGCAGCCACTGACTTCGCACTGGAGCTGATCCGTGTTCTGCAGGGAGAGGACAAAGCAAAAGAAATGGCGGAAAAAATCGTATTTCATTGCTAAAAAAAGCCTAAAAACCACAGAAATATAAAAAAATCACTGGCGTTTTTGAAAAGAGTATGCTATACTCGATAAATGACTGTAGAATGGAGAGGTGTGCAGGTTTTCTGCCGCTTTTCAGATAAATCAAGGAGGAAATTGATAAAATGAGTGTACAGGTCGAAAATTTAGAGAAGAATATGGCCAAACTTACCATTGAGGTTCCGGCTGAAGAATTAGAAAAAGCACTGGAGAAAGCTTACCAGAAACAGAAAAAGAACATCAGCGTTCCGGGCTTCCGTAAAGGAAAAGTTCCGAGAGCTATGGTAGAAAAAATGTATGGCCCGGCAGTATTCTATGAGGATGCTGTAAACAGCCTTGTTCCGGAAGAGTATTCCAAAGCAGCAGAAGAGAGCAAACTGGACATCGTATCCCGTCCGGAGATCAACGTAGAGCAGATCGAAAAAGGCAAAGCTTTCATCTTTACCGCAACTGTAGCAGTAAAACCGGAAGTTACCCTTGGCGAGTACAAAGGTCTGGAAGTAGCAAAAGCTGACACAACCGTTACAGACGAAGAAGTAGAAGCTGAGCTGAAAAAAGAGCAGGAGAAAAACGCAAGAACCATCAACGTAGAGGATCGTCCGGCAGCAGACGGAGATACCGTTACACTTGACTTCGAAGGTTCTGTAGACGGCGTTCCGTTCGACGGCGGCGCTGGAAAAGATTATCCGCTGACCCTTGGCTCCCATTCCTTCATTCCGGGATTCGAAGAGCAGCTCGTTGGCGCAGCTCTGGAAGAGGAGAAGGAAGTAAACGTTACTTTCCCAGAGGATTATCAGGCAGAAGAGCTTGCTGGAAAAGCAGCAGTATTCAAATGCACCATCCACAAAATCGAAGCAAAAGAGCTTCCGGCACTTGATGACGACTTCGCAAAAGACGTTTCCGAGTTCGATACTCTGGATGAGTACAAAAAAGAAATCAAAGACAACCTGACCAAGAAAAAAGAAGAGCAGGCTAAGACAGAAAAAGAGAACGCTGTCGTAGATAAAGCAGTAGAGAACGCAACAATGGAGATTCCGGAAGCTATGATTGATACGCAGGTAGAGAACATGGTTGACGATTTCGCAAGAAGAATCCAGTCCCAGGGTCTGTCCATGGAGCAGTACATGCAGTTCACAGGCGCTACCGTTGATTCCTTAAAAGAGCAGATGAAACCGCAGGCTGTTAAGAGAATCGAGAGCAGACTGGTACTTGAGAAAGTTGCAGAAGCAGAGAACATCCAGATCAGCGATGAGAAGCTGGACGAAGAGCTGGCTAAAATGGCTGAAATGTACAAAATGGAGCTGGATAAATTCAAGGAGCTCGTTGGCGAATATGAGAAAGAGCAGATGAAGAAAGACCTCGCTGTTCAGGAAGCAGTAACTCTCATGGCCGACAGCGCAAAAGAGGCGTAAGACCTCGGAAAGAGAGGCAATTGAATGAGTTTTGTACCTTATGTCATCGAGCAGACAAGCAGGGGAGAGAGAAGTTACGATATTTATTCAAGACTGCTGAACGACCGTATTATTTTTCTGGGAGAGGAAGTTACCGACGTATCGGCAAACCTGATCGTTGCACAGCTTCTGTTCCTGGAGTCTGAAGATCCGGGAAAAGATATCCACATGTATATCAACAGCCCGGGAGGTTCTGTAAGCGCAGGACTTGCTATCTACGATACGATGCAGTACATCAAATGTGACGTATCCACCATCTGTATCGGTATGGCTGCCAGCATGGGAGCATTTCTTCTTGCCGGCGGTACCAAAGGAAAGAGAATGGCTCTGCCAAACTCTGAAATCATGATTCATCAGCCATCCGGCGGTGCACAGGGTCAGGCAACCGAGATCAAAATCGTTGCAGAACAGATTCTGAAAACCAAACGGAAATTAAATGAAATTCTGGCGGCAAATACAGGAAAACCGCTGGAACAGATTGAGATCGATACCGAGCGTGACAACTATATGTCCGCAGAGGAAGCAAAAGCATACGGTCTGATTGATAATGTAATTACGAACCGATAAGAGAGGAAAGGTGTCCAAAAGCGTAGTTCCGGCAATGAGGCTTTTGTGGCACCTTTTGCCTTATCCGGCGATAAGGTTTAGTTGTAATATGTTGAAAGGAAGAAAACGATGGCTATAAAAGGGAATGATACCAAGATCCGCTGCTCTTTCTGCGGAAAGACAGAAGACCAGGTACGCAAGCTGATCGCAGGCCCGGACGGGGCATACATCTGTGATGACTGCGTGGCAATCTGCTCGGAGATCATTCAGGAAGAGTTTGAGGATCTGTACGGCGAGCAGGATACCGACGAGATCAACCTGATCAAACCAAAGGAAATCAAAGCATTTCTGGATGACTACGTAATCGGACAGGATGAGGCGAAAAAAGTGCTCTCCGTTGCTGTTTACAACCATTACAAACGAGTGCTTTCCGGTGCATCCTCCGACATCGAACTGCAGAAGAGCAACATTCTGATGCTCGGACCGACCGGTTCCGGAAAAACGTATCTGGCACAGACACTGGCCAAACTGATCAACGTTCCGTTTGCAATTGCAGACGCAACGGCGCTCACCGAGGCAGGTTATGTCGGCGAGGACGTAGAAAACATTCTGCTCCGCCTCATTCAGGCAGCAGACTATGATATCGAGCGCGCTGAGCACGGCATCATCTACATCGATGAGATCGATAAAATCACAAGAAAATCCGAAAACGCTTCGATCACACGAGATGTTTCCGGCGAGGGTGTACAGCAGGCACTGCTGAAAATCCTGGAGGGAACTGTAGCTTCCGTTCCGCCGCAGGGCGGAAGAAAGCATCCGCATCAGGAGTTTATTCAGATTGATACGACGAATATCCTCTTTATCTGCGGCGGTGCATTCGAAGGACTCGAGAAGATCATCGAGACGAGACAGGATACGAAATCCATCGGATTCAACAATCCGATCGGCCATGCAAAAGATGAGAATGTCGGAGATCTGCTCCGTCAGGTCATGCCGCAGGATCTGACCAAGTTCGGCCTGATTCCGGAGTTTGTCGGACGTGTGCCGATTGTCGTTACGTTAAATTCTCTGGATGAGACGGCCCTGATGAAGATTCTGGTTGAGCCGAAGAATTCTCTGGTCAAACAGTACAAGAAGCTGTTTGAGCTGGACGGCGTACAGCTTGACTTCAAAGAAGATGCACTCGAAGCGATTGCAAAGAAATCCCTGGAGCGGAAAACAGGCGCCAGAGGTCTCCGCGCAATCATGGAAGATACGATGATGGATCTGATGTATGAGATCCCGTCGGACAATACGACAAAAGAATGCGTCATCACCAAGGACGCTGTAGAAAAGAAGGCGGAGCCGGAGATTATTCACGGCGAACCGGCCCCTGTTCCACGGCGGAATATGGGAAGAAGATCCGGAAGACCGGAAACCGCCTGAAAAACGCAGGAGGAAACTTAAATGGAAGAAGTGACAAAAGTATTACCGGCGATTGCGCTGCGTGGAACGACGATTCTGCCGGATATGATTGTACATTTTGATATCAGCAGAGCCAAATCGATCCGTGCGGTCGAGGAGGCAATGCTGGGTGACCAGAAAATTTTCCTGATTACACAAAGAGACCCGGATACGGAAGTACCGGGTCTGCTTGATGTGTATAAGATTGGAACGATTGCGGTCATCAAACAGGTTGTAAGAATGCCAAAAGACGTTCTGCGGATTCTCGTGGAGGCGGAAAGCCGCGCAGAACTGCTGAACTTCGAGGAAGAGGAGAACGAGTATCTCCGCGCCGAAGTGGCATTGTTTACCGGATCGGGCGAAACACAGTTTTCGGATATCGAGCAGGAGGCAATGCTGCGGAACCTAAAAGAGATGTTTGCCCTCTACTGTGAGCAGACGCAGAAGGTGAGCAAAGAACTGGCAGGCCAGATTCTCGGCACGGAAGAACTGGAAAAATTAGTCGATCAGATCTGCATGAATCTTCCGCTTGACTATGTGCACCGTCAGAAACTTTTAGAGGCAGTCGAGCTTTCGGAGCGGTATGACACACTCTGCGTCATGATCGCCAATGAGATTCAGATTCAGGAGATCCGTTCGGAGATCCAGGGAAAAATTAAAGAGCGGATTGATAAGAATCAGCGCGATTACATTCTGCGCGAGCAGTTAAAGGTGATCCGCGAGGAGCTCGGTGAGGACAATTCCCAGACTGAGATTGAAAATTATAAGAAGCAGCTCGAGAAGCTCAAAGCCTCCAAAGAGGTGAAAGAGCGGATTTCCGAGGAGATCCACCGTCTGGAAAATTCGGCCAACAATCCGTCCGAGGCAGGCGTGATCCGCGGCTATATCGAGACACTGCTGGGGCTCCCGTGGGATAAGGCATCCCGTGACAATCAGGATCTGGCAAGAGCACGCGAGATTCTGGAGGAAGATCACTACGGTCTTTCGAAAGTAAAAGAGAGAATCCTCGAATTCCTGGCCGTACGCACCCTGACGAAGAAAGGCGAGAGCCCGATTCTCTGCCTGGCAGGCCCTCCGGGAACCGGTAAGACCTCGATTGCGAGAAGCGTGGCGCGAGCCCTGAATAAAAAATACGTCCGCATCTGTCTCGGCGGTGTGCGGGATGAGGCGGAGATCCGCGGCCACAGAAGAACCTACATCGGCGCGATGCCGGGACGCATTGCGGCGGGACTCCATCAGGCGAAGGTGAAAAATCCGCTGATGCTGCTCGACGAGATCGACAAAGTAAGTGCAGATTACAAGGGAGATACCTCTTCCGCACTTCTTGAGGTCCTCGATTCCGAGCAGAATAATAAATTTGCCGATCATTACGTAGAGCTTCCGATCGACCTTTCGGAGGTGCTCTTTATTGCAACCGCAAATGATATTCAGAACATTCCGCGTCCGCTGCTGGACCGTATGGAAGTGATTGAAATTTCAAGCTATACGGAAAACGAGAAGTTCCATATCGCAAAAGAACATCTCGTTCCGAAGCAGAAGAAGGCGAACGGTCTGAAAGAAGCACAGCTTGTGATCGAGGATGAGGCGCTGATGGAAGTGATCAGCGGCTACACCAGAGAGGCCGGTGTCCGCTCCCTGGAGCGCCAGATCGGCAGAATCTGCAGAAAGAGCGCGAGAAAGATTCTCGAGGAACAGGTAAAAGAGGTTGTTGTGACGAAAGAAAACCTGGAAGAGTTCCTCGGAAAAGAGAGGTATGAGTTCCAGCCGGCCAACGAAAAACCGGAGATCGGTATTGTGCGCGGTCTTGCCTGGACGGCAGTCGGCGGCGATACGCTGCAGATCGAGGTCAATGTGATGCCGGGAAAAGGAGAGTTTCTGCTGACCGGCCAGCTCGGCGATGTGATGAAGGAGTCTGCGCAGGCGGGCATCAGCTTTATTCGTTCCGTGGCAGAGCAGTATGAGATTCCGAAAGAATTTTTCGAAAAACACGACATCCACATTCATATTCCGGAGGGAGCCGTTCCAAAAGATGGTCCGTCTGCCGGTATTACGATGGCGACGGCGATGGTTTCCGCGATCACAAAGGTTCCGGTAAAAGCAGACGTTGCGATGACCGGAGAGATTACGCTCCGCGGCCGTGTGCTTCCGATCGGCGGCTTAAAAGAGAAACTGCTGGCGGCAAAGAAAGCCGGTATCCATATGGTTCTCGTTCCGGAGAAAAATGAGCCGGATGTCAGAGAACTGGATGCGGAGATCACAGACGGACTGCAGATCGAATTTGTCGGCAGCATGGAACAGGTATTAAAACTGGCGCTTGTGGAAAAGAAGTAAGGCCAGAAGATGCAAAAAACAGGAGAAGAAAAGTATGGTAATTAAACAGGTAGAGCTGCAGCACGTCTGCGGAATCACCAGTAAACTGCCGGATACCGGTCAGGTGGAAGTGGCATTCGCGGGAAAATCCAACGTTGGAAAATCTTCTCTCATCAATGCCCTGATGAACCGGAAATCGCTGGCGCGTACGAGTGCACAGCCGGGAAAGACACAGACCATCAACTACTACCACATCAATGAGGAAATGTATCTGGTGGATCTGCCGGGCTACGGTTTTGCGAGAGCCTCCGAGGAGGTCAAGGCGAAATGGGGCAAACTGATCGAGGATTACCTGCATCAGTCGAAGATGCTGCATGCGGTATTCCTTCTGATCGACATCCGCCATGCGCCGTCCAACAACGACCGCATTATGTACGACTGGATTCTGCGGAACGGTTATCAGCCGATCATCATTGCGACGAAACTGGATAAGATCAAACGCAGTCAGCTTCAGAAGCAGATCAAACTGATCCGCGAGACGCTGGAGGTCGAAAAAGATACGATTGTCATTCCGTTTTCTGCGGAGACGAAGCAGGGACGCGAGGAGATCTGGAATCTGATCGATGAAATCCGGGCGGACGCAGAAGAAAGCGGGGAGTAAGGCCATGGGTATGATACGTGCGGCAGGCCTTGGATACGAATACCTCCGTTACGAGGAGGAAGGACAGGAGCCGGAAGCAACAAAGGCGATCGAGGATGTGAGCCTGGAAATCCAGAAAGGGCAGTTTATCGCAGTCCTCGGCCACAACGGAAGCGGAAAATCGACGCTTGCGAAACATATCAACGCCCTGCTTGTGCCGACGGAAGGCACGATGTGGGTGGACGACATGAAGACCTCGGATGAGGAGGATGTCTGGAAGATCCGCCAGAAGGCGGGCATGGTGTTCCAGAACCCGGATAACCAGATCATCGGAAATGTGGTGGAAGAGGATGTCGGCTTCGGGCCGGAAAACCTCGGCGTGCCGACCGATGAGATCTGGAAACGGGTGGAGGAGAGCCTTGCGGCGACCGGTATGATTTCGTACCGCGCCCACTCTCCGAACAAGCTCTCCGGCGGCCAGAAGCAGCGTGTGGCAATTGCGGGAGTAATGGCCATGCAGCCGGAATGCATCGTCCTCGACGAGCCGACCGCGATGCTGGATCCGAACGGACGAAAGGAAGTCCTCCGTGCGGTGCGGAAGCTGAACGAGGAGAAAGGCGTGACGGTCATTCTGATTACACATTACATGGAAGAGGTCGTTTTTGCGGACCGTGTGTTCGTCATGGACGGCGGAAAACTGGTAATGCAGGGGACGCCAAGAGAGATTTTCTCGGAAGTGGAAAAATTAAAAGAACTCCGCCTCGACGTACCCCAGGTGACACTGTTGGCTTATGAACTGAGAAAAAGCGGTGTGGATCTCCCGAAAGGGATTCTGACCACCGATGAACTGGTGAATGCATTATGTCATTGAAACTTGAAGATGTAACGTACACATACAGCCCGGGGACGGCATATGAAATGCACGCCCTGGAGCATGTCAACCTTGAAATCCCGAATGGTCAGTTTGTGGGCATCATCGGCCACACGGGAAGCGGAAAATCGACGCTGGTGCAGCACCTGAACGGCCTCATCCGCCCGACATCAGGACGGGTGCTGTATGACGGCGGGGATATCTGGAAAGAGGGATATCCTTTAAGAGAGCTCCGAAGCCACGTCGGACTGGTCTTCCAGTACCCGGAGCATCAGCTCTTTGAGACGGATGTCATTACGGATGTCTGCTTCGGCCCGAAAAACCAGGGACTTTCCCCAAAGGAGTGCAGAAAGCGTGCGGAAGAAGCGCTGGAGCACGTCGGATTTCCCAAAGAGATGTATGAAAAATCGCCGTTTGAACTTTCCGGCGGCCAGAAGCGCCGCGTGGCGATTGCCGGTGTGCTCGCGATGAACCCGGATTTTCTGGTTCTCGACGAGCCGACGGCAGGCCTTGACCCGAAGGGGCGCGATGAAATCCTTGACCAGCTGGCGCTGCTGCATGAGACGCGCGGCATTTCCGTTGTGCTCGTATCGCACAGCATGGAGGATATCGCAAAATATGTCGAGCGGATCATCGTTATGAATCACGGCCATGTGGCGTTTGATGATGAGCCGAAGAAAGTCTTCGCCCATTATAAAGAGCTCGAGGCAATCGGGCTTGCAGCGCCGCAGATGACGTATATTATGCATGCGTTAAAGGAACACGGCATGGATGTGGATGTGACGGCGACGACGGTGGAAGAGGCGCGCGATACGATTCTTGCGGCGCTTGCAAAACAGAAGAAAAACGGGAAAGAAGGAGCAGAAGTATGTTAAGAGATATTACTCTGGGACAGTATTACCCGGCGGATTCCGTTCTGCACCGGCTGGACCCGCGTGTGAAATTTGTGGGAACACTCGCCTACGTGGTATCCCTCTTTCTGTTCCACAACTGGGGGTATCTGCTTGGAACGATCTTCCTTGCGGTGATGATCAAACTGTCGAAAGTGCCGTTCAAATTTATCACGAAGGGCCTGAAATCGATTTTTGTGCTGCTGGCGATCACGATGGTGTTCAACATCCTGTTTACGCCGGGCGAGGCGCTTGTCCATATCTGGAAAATCACGATCACCCGCGAGGGTGTGGCGATGGCATGCCGTATGTCGATCCGTCTGATTTACCTGATGATCGGCTCTTCGCTGATGACCTTAACGACAACGCCGAACCAGCTCACTGACGCGCTGGAGAGCCTGCTCGGACCGTTAAAAAAGATCCATGTGCCGGTGCATGAGATTTCGATGATGATGTCGATTGCACTCCGTTTTATCCCGATTCTCCTCGAGGAGACGGATAAGATCATGAAAGCGCAGATGGCGCGCGGCGCGGATTTTGAGAGCGGAAATATCATCCAGAGAGTGAAGAATATGGTGCCGCTTCTGGTACCGCTGTTCATCTCGGCCTTCCGCCGGGCAAACGATCTGGCGCTGGCGATGGAAGCGAGATGCTACCACGGAGGAGAGGGCAGAACACAGATGAAGCCGCTCCGGTACAAAACGCGCGATTATGCGGCGTACGGCGTACTCGTGGCATACCTTGTATGCAGTATCGGCCTGCGCGTGTGCGGATTCTGATGTTGAAGAAAACGGAGGGAAAGCATGCGCAGAATTAAGCTGATTGTGGCGTACGACGGAACGAATTACTGCGGCTGGCAGGTACAGCCGAATGGAATCACGGTCCAGGAAGTGCTGAATCGGGCGCTTTCGGACCTCTTTGGAAAAGAGACTGCCTGCATCGGCGCAAGCCGGACCGACGCGGGGGTGCACGCCCTCGGCAATGTTGCGGTGTTTGACACCGAGGCGAGAATGCCGGCGGACCGGATCGCGTTTGCCTTAAATACACGGCTCCCCGCGGATATCCGCATTCAGGGGTCGTCTGAGGTGCCGCTGGACTTTCATCCGCGGTTTACCTCGACCGTCAAAACGTATGAATACCGGATTTTAAACCGCACGTTTGCAGACCCGACGCGGCGGCTGAATTCGTACTTCTGGTACGGCGCGCTCGATGTGGATGCGATGCGGCAGGCGGCTTCGTATCTGGTCGGCACGCATGATTTTAAAAGCTTTGCAACGGCAAAACCGGAGGTGACCGACACCGTCCGCACGATCTATGAGACGAGTGTGGAAAAAGAGGACGACCTGATCCGCTTCCGGATCACGGGAAACGGTTTTCTCTATAATATGGTGCGGATCATCACCGGAACACTTCTCGAGGTGGGAAAGGGCGATTATCCGCCGGAGAAAGTAAAAGAAATCCTTGCGGCAAAAGACCGTAAAATGGCGGGAGCCACGGCAAGACCCGAGGGTCTGACACTGGTGCGGATCCAGTATCCCGAATGGAATTTCGAATAACGCCCGAATTTGTCTTTTTGCTGAAAAAAATGTAATTTCTGGGTAAAAAACAGTTGACATTCCAAAATCCGTATAATATAATTACTAAATGTGTGACGTAGTTTGAAAACGCCGATGCCATAAGCCCCGGTAAGGCGGTTTCCTATATACATGAAACAGTAAATTGAATTTTTCACAGGAGGTTATATCCATGAACACCTTTATGGCAAATCCAGATAAGATTGAAAGAAAATGGTATGTTGTTGATGCAGAAGGATGTACATTAGGACGTCTGGCATCTGAAGTAGCAAAAGTATTACGTGGAAAAAACAAACCGGAGTACACTCCGCACGTAGATACTGGTGATTACGTAATCGTAATCAACGCTGATAAAGTAAAAGTAACCGGTAAAAAACTGGATCAGAAGATCTACTACAGCCACTCCGATTATGTTGGTGGTATGAAAGAAGCTACTCTTCGCGAGATGATGGCTAAGAAACCGGAGAAGGTTGTTGAACTTGCAGTGAAAGGCATGCTTCCAAAAGGACCTCTTGGAAGACAGATGTTCACAAAACTTCACGTATACGCTGGTGCAGAGCACGCTCATGCAGCTCAGAAACCAGAAGTATTAACATTTTAATAGGGAGGTAAAGAACATTGGCTAGCGCAAAATATTACGGAACCGGAAGAAGAAAAAAATCTATCGCAAGAGTATATCTTGTACCGGGAACTGGTAAAGTTACCATCAATAAAAGAGACATCGATGAGTATTTTGGTCTGGAGACCCTGAAAGTTATCGTTCGTCAGCCTCTGGCAGCTACAGAGACCGCTGATAAATTTGACGTGATCGTAAACGTTCACGGCGGCGGATACACAGGACAGGCAGGAGCAATCCGTCACGGTGTTGCACGTGCCCTTCTGACTGTAGACAACGACTACAGACCAGTTCTGAAAAAAGCAGGATTCCTGACTCGTGATCCTAGAATGAAAGAGCGTAAGAAATACGGTCTCAAAGCAGCTCGTCGCGCTCCGCAGTTCAGCAAGCGATAATCGACTGCTCAGACTATATCAAAATGGTTCAAAAACCCCGGAAAATCAAGGCTTAATAGTGACAAGTAACTATTTTGTCGCAGAGAACGGTGTGACCCGAAGGTCACGCCGTTTTTCTGCGTTCATAGGTTGTTTGTGTGACAATAGGCTCGGAAATAACGGGAATATCCACAT
>NZ_CDRRUH010000020.1:0-42989 GCF_977045365.1 Fusicatenibacter sp. | reverse complement strand
GTTCCTTTGTTTTGATAAGGATAACAAGCCTATGGTAGCAATGCATTGGGAGAAGTACTTCCAGCATGCAGTGGACAGATACAATAGTATCTATCGTGTTCAGCTTCCTAAAATCACACCACATGTTTGCCGTCATACTTATTGTTCCAACATGGCCAAGTCCGGAATGAATCCGAAAGTGCTCCAGTACCTGATGGGGCATAGCGATATTTCCGTAACTCTGAACACTTACACACATCTTAAAATTGATGATGCTAAGGAAGAGATGGAGAAGCTTGTTAAAGCACAGGCTGCAGCAGAGGAGATTTCTAAGGCGAATGGTCAGGAGAAGAAGCTTAAGGATAAAGGTTGGAAGATGGCTTAAATAAAGGATAGGGCTCGTTTAGAGCCTATATATTTTTCTTTATATTCTGCCATATACACCATCCAAATGCTGAAAAAATAGGCAATGTGTAAAATGGTTTTTGAAGGGGCGTTTTACACAGATTTTTACACAGTTTGATGGAAAAAGCACGCCAAAATGAGCCAAAATAAGCCGAAATAATGGACACAGAAAGTAGTGGAAAACCAAGGAAAATCAGGGAGTTTAGGCATGAAAAAGGTACTATTCGTCTGCTGGGGAAACATATGGAATGAACCATACAAAGCCCATAAATAAAGAGTTTTTGGAAGATGATAGTAACTTTTACACAGCTTTTACACAGTACAATTTAGACGAAATTTGAAAATCAGAAAGAGAGTTAAAATATATGATTAAAGTCTTATTCGTGTGCCACGGCAATATTTGCCGTTCGACTCTTGCTGAGAGCGTTTTCACACACAAAGTAAATTCCCTCGGCCTTGCCCACAATTTTGAAATCGACAGCTTCGCCACCAGCCGCGAGGAGATCGGCAATCCGCCGCATTATGGTACGGTGAATAAGCTGCGAGAGGAGCACATTCCGCTCGTGCCGCATCACGCGAAGCAGATTACATGGAAGGATTACGAGCGCGCCGACTACATCATCGGCATGGATACCGCGAATATCCGCAATCTGAACCGGATGCTGAAGAATGATCCGGATGGAAAGGTTTACAAATTTCTTTCCTTCGCCGGTTCCGGCCGCGATATTGCGGATCCGTGGTATACGGGAGATTTTGAGACGACGTACCGCGATGTCGTAGAAGGATGCGATGGCTTTCTGGCGTATCTGCGGCAGGAAGGGAAAATCTGAAAAACAAAGAGCGCCGAAAACAAGGCCAGTGCCCATTTGCAGAGAATGCGGCACTGGCCTTTTACTATAAGAAAATCCTATAGCCATTCCAAAGAATTAGCAATTAGACGTAACCAGACAGATATGGTATGATAACTGCATAGAAAACATAGCGAAATAATAGGAAAACAAAAGCTTTCCTATTTGAAAATTCATTCGATAGAACACGCGAAAGAGAGGCAGAAAATCAATGGCGAATTATGATTATGAGATTGTAAATGGAAGAAAAATCCGCGTAAGACCAAAAGAAACCGTATCGGAGATCGACAAAAACGGCTATTTCCGCAGACAGCCGAATCACTTCACGACTCCGTTCGGCGACGGTGAAAACGATCTGAAGGCAGAAGGTAATAAGAGATACCGTCTCGTCTGGGCAAAGCTGTGCCACTGGTCCAACCGTGCGGCGATCGTAAGAGAGCTGGAGGGTCTGGAAGATCAGATTTCCGTCAATATGGTAGAGCATGCCCCGCATGAGAAAAACCTTGGCTGGGAATACGTTTACAATGAAAACAACATCGACCCGGTGCTCGGTGATCAGTTCCTCTCTGAGGCGTATTACCGTGCTGATGATGATTACCAGGGAAGAACGACCGTTCCGGCGCTGATCGACACAACGACGGGAAAGGTAGTCAACAACGATTACAACTGGCTGACCACTTATTTCGAGGTCAACTTCCGCCCATGGCACAAAAAAGGCGCGCCGGAGCTGTATCCGGTGGAGCTGCGGGAAGAGATTGACAAGATGAATCTCTGGCTCTTCGATAATATCAACAACGCGGTATACCGCAGTTCCTTCTCCAGAAGCAACGAAGGCCATTTCGACGGTGTGAACACCTTCTACGCTGCGATGGACCGCCTGGAAAAACGGCTGGAAACCAATCGTTTTCTCTTCGGTGATTACGTAACCGATTCCGATATCCGCCTGTACGTGACACTTGCCCGTCTGGACATCCGCTATACCGCACAGCTCGGCGAGACGAAGCATCCGCTCTACACTTACAAAAACCTGTGGGGCTACGCAAAAGAGCTGTGGGAGATCCCGGCATTCAAAAATAATACCTTCTTTGCAGATTTTGCCGTGCCGCCGGCAGACGCCAAGGGAAGCGCGGAGCGAAGCTTCAATGTCCGCTTCTTAAAACAGCTCGATTTTGCACAGTTCTGGGGCAATGTGGACGATCGTTCTGCTTTATCGAGTGATCCGGAGCACAAACTGAAAGCAGAGACCGATGCCGGAACTGCACGAAGCGATGCAGATGTTGAAACAGAAAAGAACCGTGAGGATGCCGCAATCTATGCGAAGATTCACGCCATCCCAAGCACAGAATTTGCAAAATATACCGAGGAGGAGCTGCCGACGAAGAAAGATCCGGCAAGCCTTCCGCCGCTGGCTGATACCAGAGAAGAAGATTATCAGACGATTCTTGCCGAAATCCGCGAACTGCCGGACGGACCGGAGCTGTCACCAACAGCAAATGCAAAATCGTCCACAGCAGCCGCTGAAGAAGTAAAGAAAAAGATCACCGAGCCGCTGGATACGATGCTGAATGCCGTAGAACTGGCACAGTACGTAGAAAGTGCAAAACAGTTCTACGGAGCCCTTGAAGAGCTCGAAACAGCACTTGGAGCCACCCGTTTCCTGGCAGGAGACTTTGTGACCGAGGCAGACGCAGCGCTTTATGTTACCCTTGTGCGCTTTGACCTCTTATATTCCCGTTACCTCGGACCGGTGAAATACCGTGTGCAGGATCTGAAAAATGTTTCGGATTACTTAAAAGATCTGTACCAGATTCCGGCATTTGCACATCACACAGATTTTGCAGCCATCATCCGCCAGGGAAGAATTGAGGGAGAGGAAGACGGCTTCCGCGCCAGCACACACTACGATCTGGCACTTCCGAAGATTGACTGGGATGCACAGTGGAAGGTTTCGACCGAGCGTGCCTGCCTGTCCTCAGACCCGACCCATCCGATCTATCTTGGAAACAACCGCAGATTCGACATCGACCCGACCTGGTACGATCTGGGCGCAGAATCTCCGAAAAAAGAGGAGAAAGAAACGCCGCCGTCCTGCGGATGCTGCTGTGGCTGATCAAATCATAGATAAAAAATAGAAAACACCGTTTCAGAGGCAGATTTCCGAAAGAAAATAAACTTCTGAAACGGTGCTTTTTTCCGACGCACAAACTGCAAAAGGAAAGGCATGAAATCCGCTTATCGTCCGAAATGGAAAAATCCCTTTTTCTCATACGGCTCACTCGTATACGAAACCAGCTCATATCCGATGTCCTTGATCTGCTGTTTCAGATACGGGATATCGAGCGGCGCTTCGCTGATGACAACGGTCTCGCCGTTTTTTGCAGAAGAGTTTACTTTCTTTGGAGAGCAGCTTTTGCGGACTACATCATTCATATGGGATTCGCACATGCCGCACATCATACCATCAATTTTTAAGACTGTTTTAATCATACAATACCTGCTTTCTTCCAGGAATACAGCGAAACGAAAGCGTGCCGGACTGTATTCCTGGAGTTTGATGAAAAATTTGAAATCACATACCCTATCGGGGTATCTAAAATATAGCGTGGATGAAAAGAAATGTCAATAAGCTGATAAAATATGATAATTATTATCATTTAAGAAGGAAAATACGGTCATGGAAGGGCGATTCGCCGGCAGAACATGGAAACTTGCCGGAATCGCAAAGTTCGTGTTACAATTGGGACAGCAGAGCAAAACAAGAGAGGAGACAAAAATATGCTCTCACAGATGAATTACCGAAAAGAAACACAGCCCCACGGCGATGAGCTTTTTCCGCTGAGCATTCACGTTTTCGAGACAGACCTGCAGAGCACCGTGCGGGTGTACTGCCACTGGCATGAGGAAGTGGAGCTCTTTTATGCAGTAAAGGGCGAAGCTGTTTTTCATATGGATACCGAGACCTTTCTCCTGCGGGAAGGGGAGACCGCCTTTGTCAATGCAAACCGTCTGCATGAGGTAGAGGGAATCGACGGACAGGAATTTACGTTTCTTGCCGTTGTATTCCAGCCGCGTTTTCTGTCCGGCACATCGCTTGACCGGATCCAGCAGCAGTATATCGAACCAGTGCTGTCCTCCGAGATCCGTTTTCCATCCAAGACAGAGCGGGGAACACGCCTTGCAGAAAAAACGGCGCGGGCCATGCTGGAGATCCGAAATCTGCAGGAAAGAAAAGAGCCGGGCTGGGAGCTGCTGTTAAAAGCGGAACTTCTGAAAATCTGGCAGGGATATTACAGCGCGGCAGAAAAGAACAGTGGAAAAATGGATGCCTCGACGAATTACCGTGTCAGCAGAATGAAAGAGATCCTCACATACATGAATGCTCATTTCTGTGAGGATCTCGAAATCGCGGAACTGGCGAGCCAGTTTCATATGAGTGAGAGCGCTTTCTGCCGCTTCTTTAAGTCGATTATGCATATTTCCGCCGTGACGTATGTCAATAACCTGCGGATTGCCGAGAGCTGCCGGCTGCTGCTTTCCACCGAGGAGGCGATCAGCAAGATCGCGAGCGACTGCGGATTCCGAAATATCAGCTATTTTAACCGCGTCTTCCAGGACCGCATGCACCAGACGCCGGGGCAGTTCCGCAGTTTATCCGCAGAAAACCGTACTGCGATATAAGATTCGGAACTTATGAAGGCGTCTGCGATCGGAATGCACGCCGCAGGAAGAAAAGTCCGGTCATATCAGCCAGTGCCCAGCCGATCGGAATGGCGATCCAGATTCCGGCAACGCCAAGCGCCGTGGCGGAGAAAAGGTATGCCAGCGCATAATGGAAAGCTTTAAGGAAGAAAGATCCTTCCGTCCCTGATAAATCGAAAAGAGCGCACCGGCGCCCATCGACAGGGCAAACAGGATAAGAGAGCGGGAGATTTTCCCGCGGGTCAGATCGTAATACATAAAGAAACCTCTTTCCGGACATAATTGTTAATATTATAACATACAAAATCAAAAAATGTCAATTTGCAGGATGAAGTGCACAAAAATGCAATTGTCAGAAAATTTAAAAAAATAGAAGTTTATAAAATTTTTACAGATTTTGGGACACGTTCTGTAAAAAAACGGAAGATTTTCAGTTGATTTTTTTGACCTTTTATGTATAATTAGAGTAGAAGAGGCCGGCTGGTCCGGTTTCTTAAAAAGGATACCTTCAAATTTCTGCATTTTGCAGAACGAAGCAGTATTACTATCAAAGGAAAGAGGTTAATTACAAGATGGCACAGATTGATTTAACAAAGTATGGCATCACCGGTACCACAGAAATTGTGTACAACCCTTCTTATGAGCAGTTATTTGAGGAAGAGACAAAACCAGAGCTGGAAGGCTATGAAAAAGGCCAGGAGACAGAGCTTGGTGCAGTCAACGTTATGACCGGTATCTATACAGGCCGTTCACCGAAAGACAAATACATCGTTGTGGACGAGAACTCGAAAGACACTGTATGGTGGACTTCCGATGAGTACAAAAACGATAACCATCCGGCAACCCAGGAAGCATGGACAGCAGTAAAAGAGATCGCTAAAAAAGAGCTCTCCAACAAGAGACTGTTCGTTGTAGATGCATTCTGCGGCGCAAATAAAGACACCCGTATGGCTATCCGTTTCATCGTTGAGGTAGCTTGGCAGGCACACTTCGTAACCAATATGTTCATCAAACCTACCGCAGAAGAGCTTGAGAACTTCGAGCCGGATTTCGTTGTTTACAACGCATCCAAAGCAAAAGTTGAGAACTACAAAGAGCTGGGTCTGAACTCTGAAACAGCAGTAGTATTCAACATCACAAGCCGCGAGCAGGTTATCATCAACACATGGTACGGCGGAGAGATGAAGAAAGGTATGTTCTCTATGATGAACTACTATCTGCCGCTGAAGGGCATCGCTTCCATGCACTGCTCTGCAAACACAGACCTGAACGGCGAGAACACCGCAATCTTCTTCGGACTTTCCGGAACAGGAAAAACAACACTTTCCACAGACCCGAAACGTCTCCTGATCGGTGATGATGAGCACGGCTGGGACGACAACGGAGTATTCAACTTCGAGGGCGGCTGCTATGCAAAAGTTATCAACCTGGACAAAGAGTCTGAGCCGGACATCTACAATGCAATCAGACGTGACGCTCTGCTTGAGAACGTTACCGTTGATGCAGCAGGCAAAATCGACTTCAACGATAAGAGCGTAACCGAGAATACTCGTGTATCTTATCCGATCAACCACATCGAGAACATCGTTCGCCCGATTTCTTCTGCACCGGCAGCGAAGAACGTAATCTTCCTGTCTGCAGACGCATTCGGCGTACTTCCGCCAGTATCTATCCTGACACCAGAGCAGACTCAGTACTACTTCCTGTCCGGATTCACTGCAAAACTTGCAGGAACCGAGCGTGGAATCACCGAGCCGACTCCTACTTTCTCCGCATGCTTCGGCCAGGCATTCCTGGAGCTGCACCCAACCAAATATGCAGAAGAGCTTGTTAAGAAAATGGAGAAGAGCGGAGCAAAAGCATACCTGGTTAACACAGGCTGGAACGGAACCGGAAAACGTATCTCCATCCGTGATACCCGTGGAATCATCGATGCAATCTTAAGCGGTGCTATCAACGAAGCTCCGACAAAGACTATTCCGTACTTCAACTTCGAAGTTCCGACTGAACTTCCGGGCGTTGATCCGGCTATCCTGGATCCTCGCGATACCTATGCTGACGCTTCCGAGTGGGAGACAAAAGCACTGGATCTGGCTGAAAGATTCATCAAGAACTTTGCAAAATATGAAGGAAACGCTGCTGGTAAAGCACTTGTTTCCGCTGGTCCGCAGAAATAATTTTTCTGAATCGATCAAAGATAAGCCCCTGGCATGAAAGTGCCGGGGGCTTTTTTGAACGAAAATACAGCTCCCTGTCCGAGAAACCGTGAGGCGGCCGGTCGAACAGGGAGCTGTGTCAGGTTTGGCATTTTATTCAAAGAAGACAGATCAGCAGGACAGAAGCAGTTCGCGTACCATCTCTGCATCAAAGACAACGGAAGAAACGTGGTTGACTTCGATCTGATACAGTGCATTTGCCGCGATATGCTCGGCGGCCTGCTCGAGATCGCGGATACCGCTTGTGTTTTCATGGCAGGCAATGACCGCATCAAGTCCTTCCGGTGTCAGAATGCACTCACCCTCTTTCATGCCGATGCGTTTTAATACCTTCGGAAGCGCATACCGTGAGAAGATAATCTTCTTTTCTTCCGGTGTGTAGTCCGGGATTTCGATGACCGCAAAACGAGACATCAGCGGAGCACTGATCTGGTCTTTGTCGTTGGCAGTTGCAATCGGATAAACGCCGACGGTCGGAATCATACACTCGATGTAGTTGTCGGTAAAGCCAAGGTTGTCAAGCAGCGTCAGCAGTACGTCCGCCGGATTTCCGTTTCCTTTGCCGGAAGCAGCCTTGTCGAGCTCATTGATGATGAAGACAAGGTTCGATTCGCCCGCCATGGAGAACGCATCCATGATAATACCTGGCTTTGCATTGGCATAGATCCGGGAGCTTCCGGTGAGCTGCTCCGGGTCGTTGATGGAACTCATATCGAGAGTTGTCCACGGCAGCTTTAAGATTCGGGCAACGGCGTAGGCAATCTGCGATTTTCCGGTTCCCGCCGGTCCGATCAGCAGCAGTCCGTAAGCCGGAAGCGTATGTGTACGGTTGATCTGAATAATCGTCTCGATGATTCTCTGTTTCACACGCTCCATGCCGTACAGCTCTTCATCGAGGATGCGGCGCGCTTCGACCGGGTCGATGGCTTCAAAATAATTGCTCTTCCACTGGATATTCATCATCATGGAAAGCGCACGCTGTGCGTGGCGGCGCTCCTCCGGGGAAACCTCGTGGGAGCGTGCGACGGCGAGATTCCGGCGTGCCCACAGGCGGATGTTGTCCGGCAGCGTTCTTCCGGCGCAGTTCATGAAATCGGTGATGGACTGAATGCTGGTAAGCTTCATGCTGTCGCCGGTTTCCTCCTGATCCTCGTCCTCGATTTCTTCTTCCGGCGCATTGCTGGCAAGGAGACGCTCGATCATAAACTGTAAAAAGCCGTCCTCGGCGGAAAGCTTTGCACCGCCGCCGAAAGCGATCTCGCGGATTTTATAAACGGCATAGCCGTCTGCGGTCTGTGTTCCGGAAAGACGGACATTGATATGGTTTTCGCCGAGCCATTTCAACAGACTGACAAAGCGGGCATCGATCTGGAGAATATCGGCGATGAAGGTTTCGTCTTCCTCTTTAAATTCAAACGAGGTCCGTTTCGTCGGATTCGTGAAAATGCCGCAGGGATGATGCGGGAATTCTTTCTCCTTCGTATCCAGAACAAGAATCGGCTGCTCCGGGGAAGTGAACGGTGCGTTTGTGCGGAAAACAGTATACGTACATTCGGAAACTTTTGCTTTTTCCGGTGAATTGCTGAAATCAAAAACAGGCATAACAGAACCTCCTAATAAAATAATTGCTTATGAAAGCACATAGGAACAGTGTAGCACGAATTAAAAAATCCTGCAATCAATATGCAGGATTTTGTGATTTTCTGTATTTTTATGCTGAAAATATGAATGGTATTACGAAACAGACGCTTTTTTCTGGAAATCCGGAAGCTGTACGAGTACAATCGCCGCAAACATCAGAATGCATCCGAAAAGCTCACGTCCGGAGAGCGCCTGATGCAGAATGATCCATCCCGCAAGAACGGAGAAAACGGATTCCAGACTCATCAGAAGGGAAGCTGTCGTCGGATTCAGCCCTTTCTGGCCGACAATCTGCAGCGTATAACCAACCCCTGAGGAGAGAATTCCGGCATAGAGAATCGGCATCCAGGCATGCAGAAGATCGGAGAGATTTACGGTCTCAAACAGCACCATGCAGACAGCCGAAAGAAGTGAGCACGTAAAAAACTGAATGCAGGACATCTTCACACCGTCAACGAGCGGGGAAAAATGGTCGATCACCAGAATATGTACCGTAAAACCAAGCGCGCAGGCGAGTACAAGAAGATCGCCCTTCTGTAAAGAAAACGATCCGTCCGTCATGCAGAGCAGATAGAGACCGGCGACCGCAATGAGAACGGCGAGCCACACTTTAGGCTGGACGCGTTTCCGGAAAAACAGGCCGCAGACCGGAACGAGTACAATATAAAGTGCTGTAATAAAACCGGCTTTTCCAACCGTTGTATACTGGATGCCGACCTGCTGCAGCGTGGAGGCGGCAAACAGCACAATACCGCAGAGAATGCCGCCCGTCCACAGCGTTTTTCTGTCGGCAGTGTGGTCCGCCGATGCCTGCTGTGCAGAGCTGCGTTTTTCCCGTGAGGAAAAGAAGGCAATCAGCGGAAGCAGGGCAAGACCGCCAAGCAGGCTGCGGGCCGCGTTGAACGTAAAAGGTCCGACGTAATCCATGCCGGTCTGCTGTGCAACGAACGCAGAACCCCAGATCGCTGCGGTCAGAAGCAGGAGCGCCGACTGCCGGTACTTATGAGAAACAGTATTCATAATAGAAAGAACCTCCTGAAATTGATACGGTATCCATCATAGCATAAAAGAACGGAAAAAGCGAATGGAAAGACGTCGGAAAAGACAGAAAAATGGTATAAATAATCAAAATGACGAAACTGTGCAGATCTTGCAAAAACAGTACGTGTAAAAATGTACATGAAAAATCAGCTTAAAAAAGTGAAACTGAGCAAATTAACCAATACGAAATAAAAAATAGACACCAAAAACAAAAAATGGACACTGTTTTTCCGCTTTTTTTTGTATATAATGAACTCATCAAGCAAGAACGAAAACCTTAAGGAGGTAAAAAGTATGAAAAAGCGTAACATGAAAGTCCTTGCACTGCTGATGACAGTGACAATGGCAGGAACGATGCTTGCCGGATGCGGAGACAGCGGAAGCACAAGTTCCAGTTCAACAGGAGGAACCACAGCATCCTCAAGCGGAACAGCAGATGCTTCCTCAGCAAGCGAAGAAGATACCACAGCAGCATCTTCCAGCACAGCAGATGCTTCCAGCGAAGATACCACAGGTTCGGATGATGTGGTAGGAGAGCTTCCGAGAAATGAAACTCTTTACTTCGCAGGCCAGCAGTGGGGTACCGTCAACGACTACAACCCGATGTCTGCAAACTCCAACAACGCCATGGTTCTGGCACAGGGCGATGCTTCCCGTGTACTCGTATATGAGACTCTTTACATGTGGAACCCGCTGGATGCTAAAATGTATCCGCTCCTTGCAGACGGAGATCCGGTTTGGAACGATGCCCGTACCGAAATTACCGTTAAGATCAAAGCTGATGCAAAATGGAATGACGGCACACCGGTTACTGCAAAAGATGTAGCAGCTACCTATCATGCACATGTAGATAATAATTCTTCTACCGGTGCTGAGATGAAGAACTACATCGCTGATATTGTTGCAGAGGATGACAGCACAGCAGTCTTCAAACTTGTAACCGATGACTCCGGAAAAGCTGTAAACCCGGTTCTGGCAGAAAGATATCTCCCGATGCTTTACATCTTACAGGAAAACTACTTGAACACCGTGGCAGAGAGAAATAACAACGATCCGGAAGCAATTAAACTGGACAAGATGGAAGATCTCGTATCATCTGGCCCTTACAAAAAATACTTTGACAATGACCAGAACGTAGTTCTGATTCGTGATGATAATTATTGGGGACAGGCAGACTCCATGTGGGGCAAGCTTCCGGTTCCGAAATATATCTCTCACCCGATCTTTAAAGACAACGCAGCAGCTACCACAGCATTCCAGAATGGTGATGTCGATGTGGCACAGGTATTCATCACAGACCTTCAGAAATTGTGGTTAGAGCAGGATCTTCCGATTTCTACCTATATCGATGAAGCACCGTATCAGCTGTGTATGACAATGCCTACCCTGTTCTTCAATACAGAAGTAGAAGGACTGGATCAGGTAGCTGTCCGTAAAGCAATTGCTATGGCAGTTGATTACGATCAGGTTATTTCTTCAGCAATGTCCGGACAGTCTCCTACTTTCGCAGATGTTCCGCGTTCTGTTATGAACCCGACCGATGGCGAGCAGGCACTGGTGGATCAGGATGCCTTAAAAGAGTATCAGTGGTCCAATGCCGATATAGAAGGCGCTAAGAAGCTTCTGGACGACGCCGGAATCGTAGATACTGACGGCGACGGAATCCGTGAGTACAACGGAAAGAATCTTTCCTACAAGGCTGAGTGCCCGACAGGATGGTCTGACTGGAATGCAACCCTTGAGATCGTAGCAGCAGCAGGAAAGAACATTGGTATCAACATTGAGACCTACTTCCCGGAAGCAGCAAACTACAACACCGATTACAGCACTGGAAACTTCGAAATCACCATGCAGTCCGGCCCTGGTACATCGGTTGCTAACCCGTACATGAGATGTCGTTTCTTCATGAGCTCTGATTACAACGCTCTCGAGGTTAACTACAGTGGTAACTTCGGTCATTATCAGAACGATCGTGTAGATGAAATCCTTGCAGCAATTCCTCAGGAAACTGACGATGCAAAACTGAAAGATTACTACACAGAACTCTCCAAGATTATGCTGGAAGACTGCCCGTGTGTACCGCTGATGTACAGACCGCAGGTATTCCATGAGGTAAATGAGTCCGTATGGACCAACTATCCGCAGAAAGACGATGGAACCAATGTTCCTCCGATGGACTGCACGGATGGTTATGGCGTAGCAGCACTGTACAATCTGGAACTGGTTGACGGCTGATTTGCTGAACAGAAAGAAAGTACATACTGAATTGTAACAGAGGCGGCCGGAGCCGGGGTGCTCCGGCCGCTTTTACAAAATCAGAAGGAGGGTTCCTCTATGAAAGGAATGAAAAAGTATTATACGCAGAAGATCCTGTGGTATCTTCTGACGTTAGTCTTTGCGGTACTGCTGAACTTCATTCTTCCGCGTCTGATGCCGGGCGATCCGGTTTCCACTATTGCGTCCAAATCGGTAGAAGGTATGACCGATGCGACTGCAATCCAGAAAGTATATGAAGACTATGCAGCAAAATTTGGTATTAACAAACCAATGTATGTCCAGTTTTTTACCTGGGTAAAAAATGCACTTCGCGGTGATTTCGGTGTTTCTTTCAGCCAGTATCCGCGTACCGTATCCGATATTATTTCCAGCTCGGTTCTGTGGACCATATGTTTGCAGCTCCCGGCCATTATTGTTGGATGGATTCTTGGTAACCTGCTTGGTGCAATTGCAGCTTATATGAAAGGCGTTTTCGACAAGGCAATCCTTCCGGCATTCCTGTTTATCAGTAACGTACCTGCCTTTGGTATGGCAACCATACTTTTGTTTATTTTCTCACTGAAATTACATATCGCACCTGCAGCAGGCGGCTATGCGAGCAGTATGATTCCGCATATGAGCCTTGCTTTTATGAAATCTGTGCTTTCGCATTACCAGCTGCCATTCTGGTCTATCGTAATCATCACGATCGGTGGTCAGGCTATTGGTATGCGTTCGATGTCAATTTATGAATTGAATGCCGACTATGTAAAATACAGTCGTTTCCTTGGTATCAAGGATCATACGATTGTGAAATATGTGTTCCGTAACGCAATGCTTCCGCAGATCACCGGTCTTGCAATGTCCCTTGGTACCATGATCGGCGGTAACCTGGTAGCTGAGATGGTATTCAGTTACCCGGGGCTTGGAACAACGATGCTCTCAGCAGTTACCGGCCAGGATTATCCGCTGCTTTCTGCCTGTACGCTAATCATTACTATCATGGTTCTGCTGGCCAACCTGCTTGTTGAACTTCTGTATGCAGTCATTGACCCGCGTGTCAAAGCATCCCAGCAGGATTAGAAAGGAGAATACGCTATGAAAAATACAATCAAACAGATTTTTCATTCAGGAAAATTCGTGACAGGATTTGTAATCTTCTTGGCAATTCTCCTGACTATTATCATCTATCCGCTTATTGTGGCGAAAGATCCGCTGGCAATGATCGGAAACGGAAACTTTTTCAAACCGGGTACCTATCTTTCAATTCAGGATACCGTGAATTCCGGCAAAACGTATAAGATGAATGTTGATGCAACCGCAACCATCGTTGAAAGCAAACTAACAATGGACAACCGTTCTATGATGGCAGAATGGCTGGAAAAATACGGCGGTGTAGATGCCAGTGAAATCGATGTTACCGATGCGGAAGGTCTGATTGCTCTCTGGGAGGAGAAGTATGACCCAAATGCAGAGCAGAAAGGCCTTATCGCAGCAAAAAAGAAAAAATATCAGCGTCTCGACAAAGAGATCGACGGTATTTTAGAAGATGTTCCAACCATTATTGCTGAGAAAAATGAAGAGACCGGCGAGCTGGAAGAGGTTCAGAGCATCGACAGCAAGCAGTATATCAATGAAAAAGATGTTATTAACCGTCAGACCTTCGTTCTTGGTACAGATAACTTTGGCCGTGATGTTTTGACCGAATTGATCTCTGCTACAGGATCATCCCTGAAAATCGGTCTGGTTGCGGGAACGATTGCAACCCTGATCGGACTGTTCCTTGGACTTCTTGCAGGTTACCTTGGAGGATTTGTAGACAACCTGATTCTGTTCTTTACCAACCTGTTCACCGTTATCCCATCTTTCGTTCTCCTGATCCTTATCTCCTACAGCGTAGGCGAGTCTCAGAGGGGAATCATGATGGTGGCGCTCCTGATCGGAATTACAGCATGGCCGTGGACAACACGTTCCGTACGTTCTCAGGTTATTTCTCTTCGAAACCGTGACCATGTAAACCTTTCCAAGCTGTCCGGCCACAGCATGCTGCGGATTGTCCTTACCGACATCCTTCCGTACGTTGCATCCTACGTTGTTATGGCTTTCATTCTCCAGATTTCCTCCGGAATTCTGGCAGAGGCACAGCTTTCTATGATCGGACTTGGACCGGCAACCACAAAGACCGCAACACTTGGTCTTATGATGCAATGGGCAACCCAGTACAATGCACACTTAAATGGTGCATGGTGGGCTTATTTCCCGGTAATTCTTGTAATCGCACTTATTTCATTCTCTCTTAACCTGATGAACACCGGTCTTGACCAGGTATTCAACCCGCAGTTAAGAGACTAAGGAGGCAGCTATGGGAAAAGTAATGCTGGAAGTAAACAATCTGAAAACGAAATATGTAACTCGTTTTCATGAAGATGTATACGCCGTAGACGGAGTCTCCCTGAAGATTGAGGAGGGAAAATCCCTCGGTGTAGCAGGTGAGTCCGGCTGTGGTAAATCGACGCTGGCGCTGTCCCTGATGGGCTATTATTTCGCACCGCTTCACTACATCAGCGGCGATATTATCGTAGATGGAAGAAAAATTTCCGGAATGAAACCGGATGATGTCCGGAAAAATATTCTGGGCAATGAGATCGCCTACATTCCGCAGGCAGCAATGAATGCTCTGAACCCGACACAGAAAATCATCCGATTTGTAGAAGACGTTATCCATGCGCATGATCCGAAAATGCCGAAAAAGGATATTTATGATCTGGCAAAAGAACGTTTTCAGATCTTAGGCCTGCCGGAGGAGGTATTGCAGAAGCATGCGGTAGAGCTTTCCGGTGGTATGAAACAGAGAACAGTAATTGCAATTTCCACCATCCTTTCTCCGAAGGTACTGATCGCCGATGAGCCGTCATCCGCGCTGGATGTAACTTCCCAGAAGATGGTTATCAAAATGATGCGTGACCTGATGGAAAAAGGATTTATCAAATCCATGATCTTCATCACACACGAGCTGCCGCTTCTTTATAATGTAACTGACGATATCATGGTTATGTATGCCGGACAGATCGTAGAAAAAGGTACCGCAAAAGAAATGGTATTCGATCCGCTGCATCCATATTCCAAAGGTCTGATGGGATCCATCATCGTTCCGGAGGAAGGCGTAAGAGAGCAGAAGCTGACCGCAATTCCGGGAACTCCGCCAAACCTGAAGCATCCGCCGGAGGGCTGCCGTTTCGCAGACCGCTGTCCTTATGCACAGCCAACCTGCCGCGGTATGAAACCAGATGTCATCGAGCTGCCGAACGGAAGAGAGTATCGTTGTCTGATGTCCGAGAGAAAGATTCGGGAGGTGTATGCAAATGCGTGATGGTAAAGAATTAAAACCATGCCTCTCCGGAAGAGGCGTAACGAAAGTGTTTGGCTTTGGTGATGCAAAAACGGTCGCTGTAGACCATGTGGATTTCGATTTTCATGAAGGCGAATTTGTTTCCATCGTAGGAGAATCCGGATCCGGAAAAACAACGCTTTCCAAGATGCTGCTCGGACTGATCAGTGTAACCGATGGCGAAATTGATTTCCAGGGCAAACCAAGAGATATCTCGAACGGAAAGAAGAAAAAAGAGTACTGGAAAGGAATCCAGGCGATTTTCCAGGATCCGTTCGCTTCTTACAATATGTTTAAACGTGTAGATTCTGTTCTGCTGGATTGCATTAATATGCGCGGTGACAAGAATCTGCCGAAAGAAGAAAAAGAACGTCTGATGACAGAGGCCTGCAGTTTTGTAAACTTAAAATACGCAGAACTGACAAACAAATATCCATTTGAGCTGTCAGGAGGCCAGATGCAGCGACTGATGATCGCACGTATTTTCCTTCTGAAACCAAAGATTCTGCTTGCCGATGAGCCGACATCCATGATCGATGCCTGCTCCCGTGCAACAATCCTTGATATGCTGCTGAAACTGCGTGATGAGATCAATATGACGATTATCTTCATCACCCACGATATTGGTCTTGCTTACTATGTGTCCGATAATGTTTATATTATGGAGCATGGAAAATTTGTAGAGTCCGGTCCGGCAGAAGAAGTAATTCTTCACCCGACAGCAGCGTATACCAAACGTCTGATCAGCGATGTTCCGAAGATTTATGAACCGTGGGATCTGACAACGGTATAACAATGGTACGAAAGCTGTTTCCCTGGAATCATGCTTTGCGTCATATATGAGTCTTGCGAAAAGAGAGACGGTGCACGGAAAAAAAGTGTACCGTCTTCTCTTTTTTGTCCATGATTTTTCTGAAAAAATTGCTTTTTGAAGAAAAGAATGGTAAAATTGATAAGGTTACAGAACAGAAAAGAAAACTGGGGGATGAAAAATGCGAAACTGGTTTCGCGGACTGAAGCTGAACCAAAAATTTACCATAACAACGTTGATCTTTGTTTTTATTCCACTTTTTGGCATGATGTGTTTCGAGTTTAGGAGCATCAAAAAGAATGCCATAGATCATGGGGTAAATGAAGCAGTAACGGCAACAGATCTTACCTGTGCGGAGGTGAATGCAAAAGCGAATGCCTGCTCAATGGTTGTAGATACGCTGCAGGAGTATGAACCGTTGGAGAAATATCTTCTTCATCTCAGGAGGGGAGAGGAGATTTCGGAGAGCTATTATCAGCAATTTCGGAACAACAGCATCAGTATTATTGATAAAATGCAGGAGGCAATGCCGGATCTGTATCAGATCCATATTTTTGCCATGGCAGACGGTTTTCTGGAGCAGCAGCCGATCCTGTACCAGAAGGAAAAGATGAAAAACTGCGCCTGGTACCGAAGCTATCAGGGCGGAGGACAGTGGTTTTTTGATATACAGGAAAAAAATATTATCTCCGGCACCAAAAAAGAAGGTTCCCATTTGATGACTTATGTACGGGAGCTGCGGGATCAAAGCGGAGGAAGGCTTGGCGTGATCGAGGTATCCATGCGTATGGCAGACATATTTCCAGAAATCTATCGCTCCAGTGACAGCAGCTGGGCCTGCTTTATTGATGAAAATTGGAATTTATATGACTGCGGGAAAACAGCGGCAGCCTGTAAATGGCAGTCCTATCGGGGGTTGATTCTGTTCCGGGCAGGAATCCGTGACAAAAAAGAGAGTCAGCAGAGCGCTGTGATTGACCGGAAAAACGTTGCAATTGTGCTTCGGAAAGTCGATAAACTCAATGGAATGTTTGTAACACTGACCAATTTGGATGATGCAACCGGAAACATGATCAAGCAGCAGCAGAGAATGCTGCTTGAATTTGCTGTTTTCGGGCTGCTTCTGATTGTGGTAGTCAATCTGATTGTGCGTGGCCTGTTGAAGGAGTTTTATGACGTCCTGTGTGAGATGCGTCAGATTGACAATGGAACAACAAAGATAAAGGTTTGTTACAGTGCAGAAGAGATGCGGGAAATGAGTTATGGGATCAACGGAATGCTGGAGAGAATTCAGAAACAGAACGAGGAAAGCATCAAAAGGGAGGCAGCTCTGAAAGATACGGCAATCCGGGCAATGCAGAACCAGATTAACGCTCATTTTATTTACAATGTGCTGGAATCCATTAAGATGATGGCTGAGATTGATGAAGAATATACGATTTCCGATGCTGTAACGGCACTTGGCGAAATGCTGCACTATAATATGCGCTGGAATAAATTCCTGGTAACCGTGCAGGATGAGATGAATTATATTCAGAACTATGTGGAGCTGATGAATCTGCGGTATGATTTCACAATAACACTGTCTGTTCAGATGCCGGAAAATCTGTATCGGCAGGATATCCCCAAGATGTCTCTGCAGCCGATTGTGGAAAATGCAATTACACATGGAATTGAG
This sequence comes from Fusicatenibacter sp., assembly GCF_977045365.1. Classification (NCBI taxonomy): domain Bacteria; kingdom Bacillati; phylum Bacillota; class Clostridia; order Lachnospirales; family Lachnospiraceae; genus Fusicatenibacter; species Fusicatenibacter sp. Next base: position 25,027 of record NZ_CDRRUH010000020.1, on the reverse strand, counting down.
GAGCAGGATACAGATGCTGTCATTGAAATCAAAGGAATAGAGCATGAAAAGAGCTTTGAGATTGAAATCACAGATTCCGGAATCGGCATGTCAGAAAAACAGCTTGCAATTCTGAGACGCAAACTGAGGATGCGCCTGAATTCGGATACACAGCCGAAACATGGAATCGGGCTTCGGAATGTACAGGACAGAATCCACATTCAGTTCGGAACCGAGTATGGGCTGTCGGTTTATACAAAAGAGCATTGCTATACGAAGGTGAGTATTCATCTTCCCATCACGAGGGGGAAATATTCTCTGATGGATCAAGAGGGTGACGAGAAAGAGGAAGAAAAAGAAAATGAATACACTGCTGGTTGTAGAAGATGAAAAATTGATTCGACAGGGAATCGTGGCGATGATCCGGCGAAGCAGCGTGCCGGTGGAGGAGATTCTGGAGTGTCGAAACGGAGAAGAGGCATTGGAGATTTTGAGAAAACGGAGGGTGGATGTCATGTTCACTGATATCCGTATGCCCAAAATGGATGGTCTGACACTGGTCAACGAAATGGAGGAGTTGTCACAGAAACCTGTTGTTATTGTTTTAAGCGGCTATGATGAATTTTCCTATGCGGTTGAAATGATGAAACATGGAGTTCGGGACTATATTTTAAAACCGATCAAGCGGGAGACGATAGAACAGCTTCTGGAAAATCTGGAACGAGAGCTTTCGGAGACCCGGGAAACGGAAGAAGAGGAAGAACGGTGTTTTTTAAATCAGCTCCGTTATCTGATGATGAATGCAGAAATGGCCGAAGATAAAGAATGGATGGATATGGAAAGCAGGATCCGGCGATACATCGGAAACGACAGCTTCCGGATTTTACTGACCAGCAAGGCAAATGGGGAACGGTTTTCGGAATGCAGCGGAATTCTGCTGGAAGGCGTAGAAGGAGGAGTTCTGTATCTTTTGCCGGAATCGGAGGCAGAGCGGATCATGGAAGAAAAAGATGAGAGATTCTGTCTCGGAGTGGGAAAAGAACATCGTTCTGTGATGGAAATTCCAGAGGCATACCGGGAAGCACTGCTGGCACGGGAAATGGCATTTATACAGAAAAGTCCTGTGGAAGAATATCAGAAAAAATGCTTTGAGGAAAAGCCGGAGCTGACACAGTTTCAGGAAAAATTTATCCTGCAGGTGCCGACGGAACGGGTGGATGCTATGTTGCGAAAAATGCGGAACTGGTATTTTGAGGCAGCGCATCAGAGGGTTTCCCCCTATCAGCTTCTGGCAGTAACAGAAGCAATCTGCAAAGAGCTGGATCTTTTTCATCGAGTGCCGGAAAAACAGGAAAAATGTCCGCGCCCTCTGCAGTACCGTGATGCGGATCTGTTTCTGAATGCGTTTGAAGAATGGATACACGTTTACAGGGAAAGCCTGAAAAGTCAGACGGCCGGAAAAGAAAAAATGGAAGAGGCAATTTCATATATTCGGGAAAATTATGCAAAAGATCTGAATATGGCGATGGTATCTAACCATATTTGTATGAATTATTCGCTGTTTTCAGCAGCGTTTAAAGAACATACCGGTGTGAATTTTGTGAACTATCTGAAGGAGATCCGCATTGCGGAGGCAAAGCGTCTGTTGATTCAAACAGAAGATAAAATTACGGAAATTGCCAAACAGGTTGGATTTGAAAATGATAAGCATTTCATGAAATCATTTAAAACGGCATGCGGCGTATCACCGTCTGAGTTCCGAAAAGATTACAAAATGGTTTCCAACGGAAAGGGAGGACAGGATGAGTAAAGAAAAAGAAACCGGAAAAGAGAAGGGAAGAATCCGCCAGCTGGCGCGGTATTACATTCCATATAAGGGATTGTTTTTTACCGACATGTTTTTTGCAATGCTTGGAGCAGCCATTACACTGGTGATTCCGCTGATTGTACGGTATATTACGAGTACGGTTGTGGAAAAGCCGCTGGAGCAGGCAACGGGTGAGATTATCCGCCTCGGTATTCTGATGATTGTTATGGTTCTGGTCGAAATGTACTGTAACTTTTATATTGCCTATTACGGCCATGTAATGGGGGCGCGGATTGAGCATGATATGCGGAACGAGATCTTCGGCCATTATCAGAAGCTTTCGTTTGCTTTTTTTGATAACCAGAAGGTCGGCCATCTGCTGTCCCGCATTACAAGCGATCTGTTCGATATCAGTGAGCTTTTACATCATGGGCCGGAGGATATTGTCATTTCGTTTATCAAACTGATCGGCGCGATGATTATTCTGTTTGTGGTAAATCCGATGCTGGCGTGTGTGCCGCTTGTAGTCATTGTGGTGATGCTGCTGTTTGCGTTGGTGATGAACAGCCGCATGAAAAGTGCATTCAAGGAAAACCGCCGCAGAATTGCGGATATCAACAGTCAGATTGAGGACAGCCTTTCGGGGATCCGTGTTGTCAAATCGTTTGGAAATGAGACAGAAGAGATGCGTAAGTTCAATGCGGGAAATGACCGCTTTGTCGATTCGAAGAAGGTCAGCTACCGCTATATGGGAATTTACAATTCGGGAATGGGAGCCTTTTCGACGCTGATTACCGTTATTTCGCTGATTGTCGGCGCATTGCTGATGACAGGCGGGAAGCTTGGGGCGGCGGATCTGGTTACCTTTCTTCTGTACATCAACAACTGTACGGATCCGGTGAAAAAGCTGGTGAACTTTACGGAACAGTTCCAGAATGGTTATTCCGGCTATGAACGTTTTCTGGAAATTATGAGTATCGCGCCGGACATCCAGGACAAGCCGGATGCGTTGCCGATGAAGGATGTACAGGGTGAAGTAACATTTGAAAATGTTTCGTTCCATTATGAGGAGTCGAAGGAGAATGTGTTAAGCAATGTGAATCTGCATGTCCCGGCAGGAGACTATGTAGCGCTGGTGGGCAGCTCCGGTGCCGGAAAGACGACGCTCTGCTCTCTGATTCCGCGTTTTTACGATGTGACAGAAGGAAGGATTCTGCTGGATGGAAAGGATATCCGCGATGTGAAATTGAAGGATCTGCGCGATGAAATTGGTATTGTGCAGCAGGATGTGTACCTGTTTGCGGGAACGATCATCGACAACATCCGCTATGGCAGACCGGATGCGACCGACGAGGAGGTCATCCGCGCAGCGAAAGCGGCCAATGCACATGAATTCATCATGGAGCTGGCGGACGGCTACGACACCGATATCGGCCAGCGCGGCGTAAAACTTTCCGGCGGCCAGAAACAACGGCTTTCCATCGCCCGCGTATTCCTCAAAAACCCGCCGATCCTGATTTTCGACGAGGCAACCTCAGCGCTCGACAACGAGAGCGAAAAAGTCGTCCAGAAATCTTTGGAGCTTCTGGCGAAAGACAGGACAACCTTCGTGATTGCGCACCGGCTGTCCACAATCCGGAATGCAAAGCGGATTCTGGTGCTGACGGAGAATGGAATTGCGGAGGAAGGCACACATAAGGAACTGCTCGCGAAGGGCGGGATTTATGCGCATTTGTATGAGATGCAGTTTTGATGAAAATTTCATTAGTATGACAGAAAGGCAGCGGAAGAGAAACCGCTGCCTTTTTTGACACTTTCTTATTTTCTTCATACTCTATAAAGAACAGAAAATGAAAGAGGAACATGGTATGGATTCATCCCGTATGAATCGCGGCTGCTGCGGTGCGAACAATATGCAGAACCGCCGCGCCGCTTCAAACAATATGGAACTGAAGATGGAACCAAGGAATTTCCCGCGGAAAATGCAGCATGTAGATCATATGATACCTGCAATGGCGTACGTTCCGATGCAGCGGTTTGAACAGATCTATGATCTTTCCGCTGCATTAAAAAATGGAACCTTATTCCCGGAACTCTGTAAACCATTCTGTGGAAAGGGAGGAGGACAGTGCCTATGATGCCGCAGATGCCATCCCGCGAAAGGCTGCTCGCCTGGATTGATCAGGTCAGCTTTGCTGTTGTTGAAATGAACCTTTACCTCGACACCCACCCGGAGGATGAAGATGCACTTGCCTTTTTCCGGGAAAAAGTGGAGCTTCGAAAAGAAGCACTGAAACAGTACGCCGAACAGTACGGCCCGCTCACGATCGATACCGCCAACGACCGCATGAGCCGTTCTTTCGAATGGGTTATGCAGTCATGGCCGTGGGAAGTCAACCGGAAAGGAGGGTGCTGACGGATGTGGAATTATGAAAAACGCCTCGAGTATCCTGTAAACATCACGACACCAAACCCCAAAATCGCCCAAATTATCATGAGTCAATACGGTGGCCCGGAGTTCAATACCAGATAATAACTAATATGGGCACCGGATTTCCGTACCAGATGATACGGAAAAATCCAGTGTTTATGCGGCTTTGCAGACTTTAGAAGTGTAAATCAGGAGACGAAAAAGTCGAAATACATGGTTCCCGAAGCTTTTTCATAGACAATACGATCCACGATGGAACGGAGCAGAAGGCCCTTTTTCTCGGCCGGTTCCTCTGGATTTTTCAGAATATCATTAATATTTTTTATTTCTTCCCGGAAATCTTCTTTCGAGATTGTTTCCGGCGGGGCGGCGGGCGTAAGCACGCGGTCCAGTTCTTCCTGCAGGCTCTGCCGTTCTTCGGCGAGCCTTTTTTTATTGGCGCCGTATTCCTCCAGCGTATCAATCCCATTTTCGAAAGCCATTTTCACGCGGGACTCACGGACGGCCAGATGGTCCAGGGCCTGCTGCAGCCGCTGGATGGTTTCGTCGTCTTCCGGATCCTGTTTTCGGTTGCGGACGGTGAAAGAGAAGTCCGTACCGGTGAGGGTATCGTCAAAATAGCGATAGACGGTGCGCTCAGCTTTTGCAACCGTGATCGAGTTAGAACCCTTATGGAACCCTTTGGCATATTTCCAGCATTGAAAGTATGGGCAGGATGTATTTCCGGCCGTTACAGTCATCGTTGCGCCGCATATTGGGCATTTTAAAAGTCCGGACAGCCAATGGCGGCAGGTGGATGGACTGCGGCTTTTCGGTGCGCGTCTGCGGGCATCCATGCGTTTGATTCGTTCCTGATAACGTGCAGGATCCAGCCGTGTTTCATGTGTGCCCTCGAAAGAGACCCCATTCCAGACCACAGTACCGGCATAAAACGGATTGCGCAGTATGCGCTCGATCGAGCGGCGCTCCATAAGACTTCCACGCCGGGTGTGGTATCCAAGATCGTTGCACTTTCGGGCAATTGCTGTTGGATCGAGATGCTCGAAGTCATACTGGTCCATGATGTATTTGACGATTTGATATTCCGTTTCGTCAATTACGAACGGCTTGCCGCCGCCTGCGGCATGGTATCCCAGGCAGGGCGTTGTTTGATAACCGTGCTGCAGTGCTTTTTCCTTCATACCGCGCAAAACTTCGCCGGAGAGACGGATGGAGTAGTATTCATCCATCCATTCGATGATACGCTCGATCAATGTACCGAATGGACCGTCGATCAGCGGCTCGGAAATACTGATCACATCCACATTACTTTTTTTTAACAATGATTTGTAAACGATGGATTCCTCCTGATTACGTGCGAAGCGACTGTATTTCCAGACGAGAATCACATCAATTGGGTGAGATTCCTGTTTTGCAAGGGCGATCATCGCCTGAAATTTTGGCCTCTGTTCCGCGTGTCGGCCGGAAACCGATTCCTCAAAGATGAACTCTTTGCTGATTACAATGGCATTCTTCCTGGCATAGTCCAGGAGCAGGCGCTGCTGGGCATCAGGGGAAAGCTCTGTCTGGTCTGCGGTGCTGACGCGGATGTAGAGAGCACCATTTTTTAGTGCTGGCATAATATCACATTCTTCCATTAAGAACATAAGAAAAACACCAAAACAGGCAGAAAACTAATGAATTGGTGTTCTTTAAGTGATACAATTTATTTTTGAACATATACAATTATTCCTTAAAAGACGGCGGAATCCAATTTTAATCTGTAAATAGAGGACTCATCTATTGTTTTAACAATAGAACGTAATCTGCCGGAAAGTAGCATACCAGAGATCAAGGATATCTTTGCTTCGTGCCTCGACCGTCTGCATAATAAACCGGAGCTGTTTGGAAGGGATTTTGGATTTGTTATGGCATAACAGACATTTTCCGTTTCTGGTAATCCAGATTTTTGTGGCAGTAGGGGATGGAACGCCCTTACAGACATGAACATGTACAGGTTCGAGAGGATTATTTTCGTTTACCCAGAAATATACGACGTATCCGCCGATTTTAAAAACTTGAGGCATCTTCATTCCCTCCTTCAAATCCACCCTCGCGGGCAAGCTGCATAATGATATGTGCTACGGATGCGAGGTAATCCTGAAAATAGCTTAATTCTTCTTCGGAAAAGCCGTCTATATTTTCCCATTTATAATCAGGAAGCCAGCATGTGGCAGAGTGAAATCCGCCATAAACAGGCTTTTCAATCCTGACTTCGACCTGTTCCTTTCCGTCTTTTTGAAGAGTTCCGGAATGAACAATTTCAGTATTATCATTAAGGGTTAAAAATGGATATAACATGATGAGTGTCCTTTCTGTATTAGTGCGGCATATACACGGTAAGAAAAATCCCACCCGTGGAGAAAACGAGTGGGATTTATGAAAAGCAGTAGAAACTTCTCAGTGTTATCTGGTGCAGCAATTTTCCTGATTCGATGTCGGCTGCGGCGCAGAACAGAATGTTTTTGAGTCAAACGACGGGTTAAACGCGTAGAAGTTTTTCGAGTTCAACTCATCCTGAACAGAGCGCAGTGCTTCACCAAAACGTTGGAAATGCACAACCTCACGTGCTCGCAGGAAACGAATCGGATCAGCTACCTCCGGATCTTTTACCAAGCGAAGGATGTTGTCGTACGTTGACCGGGCTTTCTGTTCTGCAGCGAGATCTTCGAACAGATCTGTTAACGGATCGCCTTTCGACTGAAATTCGCAGGAATTAAACGGGACTCCGCCGGCCGCCTGTGGCCAGATTCCGGCTGTGTGGTCTACATAGTAATTAGCAAAACCGGAATTCTGAATTTCTTCCAGCGAAAGATTACAGGTAAGCTGATGAACGATCGTGGATACCATTTCGAGATGAGCTAATTCCTCGGTACCAACATCATTCAACACCCCCGCTACAATTCGGTTCGGTGCTGTGAAACGCTGAGAGAGATACCGCATGGATGCGCCCATCTCTCCATCCGGTCCACCGGAATGTAATACCAGATAATAATGAATTCCCCTTGTTTTAATTAGAACGGGATTTGTTTTATTTGAGATGTACTTAGTATACTAAAAGCAGAGTGTCTTGTAAAGGAGAATACGAGTTGTTACTGTTCACTTAGTTTCCTTTCCGAGTTGTATCCGATCGATTCCATAGCAGACTCTATTCGCTGCAGAACGATTTCCGAGGTTTTTTCCTTGCCTAATTCATCAGAAGTGTATTGGGTTTCTTCCAATATAATTCGCGTAACGAATACAATTTCCTTCATAAAAAGATCACCTCTTTATCACTATATGTACAATGTGATCAAAATGCGATTCTGAAAACACCTGATCGTAGAACGCCGTCCCATCATAATATAGAAAAAAGACTTTCAAAAACAGAACAGTCAGAAAGGATGTTCCATGGAAGCAATGAATTATGTAAAGCCCGAACTCATCGTCGTTGCGTTCGTGCTGTATTTTTTCGGTGTTGCTCTGCGGCAGGCGCAGGCGGTGAAGAATAAGTACATTCCGCTGATCTTAGGCGGCGTCAGCATGGTGCTGTGTGCGGTTTGGGTGATGGCGACGAGTGAGATTGAGACGGCGAAGGAGGGGGCGATGGCGGTTTTTACGGCGGTCACGCAGGGAATTCTGGTGGCGGGGCTGAGCAATTATGTGAATCAGATTATCAAACAGATTCATAAGCCGGAATGAACGGCGCTTCAAAAAAATCTGTGTTATGCCGGAGCAGTCTGAACCGGCAGAAAGGGGAGAATGTGAGAATTGATCGGTCATATCTTGGCAATCAGAATACGTATGCGGAAAACAATCCCGAATGTATCGTAGTCCACAACACCGACAACTTTGCAGCAGGTGCCGATGCGCGGGCACATGCGAGAGCACAGCATGACGGGAATTTCCAGAACATTTCCGCGCACTATTACGTTGATGACGGTGACACGGCCTACCAGGCGGCGCCGCACAGCCGGGGGTGCTGGCATATCGGTATTAATTACGGCGGAAAAAATCTGTTTCAGCAGTACGGCAACAAGAACAGCATCGGCGTGGAGATGTGTGTGCAGGCCGGGTATAATTATGAAAAAGCATTTGAGAACACTGCGGCACTGGTGCGGGAGATCATGCGGGAGACGGGGATTCCGCTGGAAAGAGTCTACCGTCATTATGACATCTGCAGCAAATACTGTCCGAGCCAGATCATGAACCGCGGTGACTGGGACCGCATGAAGCGGATGATCGGAAGCGGTGCAGGGAGCACAGGAACGGGAACAGCAGGCAGCGGAACAGGAAAAACGTATGCGCCCGGGATCTATCAGGTGCAGGCAGCGGCCCTCAACATCCGTCAGGCACCGGATGCGGACAGCAGGATTGCCGGAACGATCCGGGATCAGGGAAGCTACACGGTGACGGAAATCCAGAACACAAGCTGGGGACGGCTTCTCTCAGGGGCAGGCTGGATCAACTGCCATACAGCGTATTGCCGTTATGCCGGTCCCGCAAAAGAAAAATCGGCAGAGACAGCAAAGTCATCCGGAAAGACAGTCGCAGAGGACGGAATATGGGGTGAAAGTCTGACGCGCCGTCTGCAGGAACTTTTCGGCACGCCGCAGGACGGAAAAATCAGCAATCAGCTGGCTGCCAACCGGAAATTCTGCGATGGCATCACAGCCGCCGAGTGGGACAATACGCCAAAAGGCGGATCGGCACTTGTAAAAGAAATGCAGAAATGGGCATCGGCCGGCATGGACGGCTATATTGGTCCGCAGACAATCCGCGCCTGGCAGAAAAAACTCGGCACGCCGATCGACGGCACAGTAAGCAGCCCATCCGCCATGGTAAAAAAACTGCAGAAGTGGTGCAACCAGAAATAGAAAAAAGAATACTCAAAGACCCGGTTTTGTGTTATACTGAAAGATAGTTTAGAATGAACAGAAAGAAAAAGAGCTTCAAAAAAGACTCGAAGTGTCAAATGTAAAATACAAAAGAGAAAAAATAAAGGTAATTTTTGCATACAGATTCATCGGGGGGAATTGCGGCTGACAGGAGAGAACAACAGCAGATGAGAAAAAAGGCAGTAAAAAATGCAGGAATGATACGAATTTATCTGAATATGGCATGGAAACTTTTGCAGAAAAACCTGCTTAGCATCGTGATATTTGAGACGGTCTACCGCCTGTTTTCCAGCCAGCTCGTTTCAAGACTCGCCAATGCGGCGATCAACTTTTCCTTAAAACAGCTGGGAACGAGTTATATGACATCAGAAAACTTCAACAAGATCATGCTGCATCCGCTGACCCTTCTGCTGATTTTCGGAATTCTGCTTGTCTTCTTTTTCTGTATGCTGTTTGAAATCTATGCTGTCATGGCGGCTCTGGAGGCCTCCTGGAAACGAAAACGGATTTCCGTTCCTGTCATGATGCTTGCCGGCGGAAGAGGAGCCGCACAGTTTGTGCGCGCCCGCCCGTGGACCTGGTTTTTCTACATGGCAGCGAGCTTCCCGTACCTCTGGCTGCACAGCAGCTACAGCGCCATCCGCAGTATGAAACTGCTTCAGGTTTCCCTGACGAAGATTTTCAATGCCTTCCCGGCATACTGGATCCCGGTGGTGCTGACGGTTCTGCTTGTCGTGTTCTCGTTTGTGTTTTCCTACACCATCCCGTTCCGGTGCATGATGACGGAAAAAGAGAAAAATACCCATCTGCGGGTGCGCCAGACACTGGAAAAACGCGTTCTGCGCGAGCTTGGCATCAACGTCTCCTTCCAGGTGATGATTTTTCTGATTACGTGGGTTCTGTATCTGATTTTCGGAACGGCTGTCGTTGCCTATGCAAAGCTGGTGAAAACGCCGTCTACCGTTGTCAGTACCGTCATCGTCTACGGTGACTGGGTCAAATCGACGATGAGCCTGATCGGCGGAGCGTTCGGCCTTGTCGGAAGCATTACGTATCTGTATCTGATTTTTATCCGTTCCTCCCGAAAGGGCTACCAGAAGAGCCGGACAACGAAAAAGCCGCGCTCGAAGCTGGTACGCACCTTCTGCGGTCCGGTAACGGCGGTGGTTCTCACGATCACCATGCTGGCAGGAGAAACGGTTTATCTTGTATATGCCATGCGCGCAACACGTGCAGAGGCAACGGCTTCCTCCCAGTATATTTCGGTGTCAGCGCACCGGGGCGGAGCCAGAAAAGCACCGGAAAATACGATGAGCGCGATCAAATATGCAGTGGACAGCATGTCGGATTACGCGGAGATCGATGTACAGGAGACGAGTGATGGAGAGATTGTCCTTCTGCACGACACGAACCTGAAGCGGACAACCGGTCTGAATGCCAGCATCTGGACCCTGACCTACGACGAGATCAGCCAGCTCGATGCCGGTGTACGATTCAACAAAAAATTCCGCGGCGAGCAGATTCCGAAGCTGGAAGAAGTCATCGCGTACGCGAAAGGAAAAATCAACCTGAATATCGAAGTAAAATACAACGGCCACAACCAGAATATTGTCAAAAAAGTGGTGAAAATCATCGAGGACAATGACTTTGTGGATCAGTGTGTGCTGACTTCCATGAACTACAATTTCCTCAGGCAGGCAAAGAAAATCAATCCGGATATCAAGACCGGGTATACGATGAAAATGTCGTACGGAGGCCTGGAGGATATGGACGCGGCGGACTTCTTTTCTGTAAAATATACGTATATCACAGAAAGCTTTGTAGAGCATGCGCACAGTCTTGGTAAAGAAGTCTGTGCCTGGACGCTGAATTATCAGGGAGATATGCAGCGGATGGTCAACTGCGGCGTGGACAACATTATCACGGACGATCCGGAGCTGGTGCGTAAGGTTATCCTTGGAACGACCGACCGAAATCCGGGCTTTGTCAGCCTGCTTGGCTACGCACTGAAATAAATGGAGTAAAACAATGGAGGTGGAAACTTCATGGCAGAGAAAGTAAACATGCCATCCCAGAAGAAAGAAAAGAAGAAAAAGAGGAAGAAAAAACTTCCTTCGGATTTTTATGATTATAACCTGCTGGCCTGCACTATTTTGCTGGTCAGCTTCGGACTGATTATGCTGTACAGCGCGAGCGCCTACGAGGCGGCCAGCACATTCAAAGGAAATGATATGTATTATTTCACGCATCAGGCGGGGCTTTCTGCTATTGTTCTGGTGGGGATTGTGATATTGTCGAAGTTTGTAGATTATCATAGTGTATGGTTCCAGCGGATTGCAGCACTGGTATACTGGGGAAGTCTCCTTCTGATGGCGGCGGTAAGGTTTACGCCGCTTGGTTATGAAGCCTACGGGGCGAGAAGATGGCTCCGGATCGGCGGTGTCAGTCTTCAGCCTGCGGAGATTGGAAAGCTGGGGCTGATTCTGTATTTGCCATACATTATCCTGAAGATGGGAAAAAATATGCGTACCAGCCGCGCCAAAGCGATTGTCCTTGGACTTGGCGTGCTGCAGGCGCTGGCTGCGTGGATTCTGACGGACAACCTGAGTACCGCCATTATTCTGGGACTCATCGCCTGCGTCATTTTGTTTCTGGCGGACCCGGAGGTAAAATTTTATGCGCGTGTGATTCCGGGCGCGGCGGTAATTGGCGTTCTTGCGATTATCATTTTAAAAAATAATCTGCAGATCTTTGAAAGAATAGGCGGTGACTTCCGGTCGAACCGTATCTATGAATGGCTTTCCGGAGGCAGCTATCAGATTCTGCAGGGACTTTATGCGATTGGCTCCGGTGGATTTCTCGGAAAAGGACTTGGCAACAGTACGCAGAAGATCACAACAATTCCGGAAGCACAGAACGATATGATCTTCTCGATCATCTGCGAGGAGCTTGGAATATTTGGCGCGCTTCTTGTATTGCTGCTGTTTGGCTACCTGCTGTACCGCCTGTTTGTGGTTGCACAGAATGCGCCGGACGCGTATGGAATGCTGATGGTGAGCGGCGTTTTTGCACATATTTCCATTCAGGTTATTCTGAACCTGTGCGTCGTTCTGAAGCTGATGCCGGCAACGGGAATTACCCTTCCGTTTATCAGTTACGGAGGAACATCGGTGCTCTTTATCCTGACGGAAATCGGCATTGCCCTGTGCGTCTCCCGCTTTATTGTGTTCCAGGAGGGAAAGAGCGGAGAAGGAGAGGCACCGGCGGAAGAATAGTAAAAGTAGAAAAATCTATTGACAAATGCCGGAATAACAGATACACTTTTTTCGAAAGAAATACTGGCTGCCGGGTAGAGGCAGGAAGGAGCAGAACAATGTTAGAAAAGATAAAAGAAATTTTAGTAGAACAGCTCAACTGTGATGCAGACAGCATCAACGAAGATACCTCTTTTAAAGATGATCTGGGAGCAGATTCCCTGGATCTCTACGAGATGGTTATGGCATTAGAAGACGAGTACGGAATTGAAATCGACACCGACGAACTGACAGACCTTTCTACCGTCGGCGACTTTATGGAATATATGAAACAGCACGGCGTAGAGGTCTGAAAAAGAGCATTGCCGCTGGCAAAAGTGGAAGGATGGTACAGCTCGGAAGAAACGCCGGGCTGTTTTCCATTCTAAATAAATGGTGGAAGGGAACAGACAAAAGGATTGTTCCAGAAAAAGCAGAAATCAGGAGAAAAGAAAAATGAGCAATGTAAAAACAAGATTTGCACCGAGCCCGACAGGCCGGATGCATGTAGGAAACCTGCGTACTGCCCTGTATGCGTATCTGATCGCAAAACACGATGACGGAACTTTTATGCTCCGCATCGAGGACACCGACCAGGAGCGTTTCCAGGAAGGCGCACTTGATATCATCTACCGCACCTTAAAAGAGACCGGTCTGGTACACGACGAGGGACCGGACAAAGACGGCGGCTGCGGCCCGTACGTACAGAGCGAGCGTAATGCAGCAGGCCTGTACCTGAAATACGCAAAACAGCTGGTAGAGCAGGGTGATGCCTATTACTGCTTCTGCGATGCAGAGCGCCTGAGCCAGTGCAGACGTAACGTAGGCGGAAAAGAAATCTCCATCTACGACAAACACTGCCTTGGTCTTTCCAAAGAGGAAGTAGAGGCCAATCTGGCAGCCGGCAAACCGTACGTCATCCGTTTCAATATGCCGACCGAAGGAACAACCACTTTCCATGATGAGATCTACGGAGACATCACCGTAAACAACGAGGAGCTGGAGGACCTGATCCTGATCAAATCCGACGGATATCCGACCTACAACTTCGCAAACGTCATCGACGACCATCTGATGGGTGTAACCCACGTTGTCCGCGGTAATGAGTATCTGTCCTCATCCCCGAAATACAACCGTATTTACGAGGCATTTGGCTGGGAAGTTCCGGTTTACGTACACTGTCCGCTGATCACCAACGAGGAGCATCAGAAGCTGTCCAAACGCTGCGGCCATTCTTCTTATGAAGACCTGATCGATCAGGGCTTCTTAAAAGATGCCATTGTCAACTTCGTAGCCCTTCTTGGCTGGAGTCCGGAAGGAAACCGCGAGATCTATTCTCTCGAGGAGCTGGTGAAAATCTTCGATTACCACCACATCAGCAAATCACCGGCCGTTTTCGATATGACAAAACTCCGCTGGATGAACGGCGAGTACATGAAGGCAATGGACGACGAGAAGTTCTACGAGATGGCGCTTCCGTACATCCAGAAGACGATCCACCGTCCGCTCGATTTCAAGAAAATCGCAGCCATGGTAAAAACAAGAATCGAAGTATTTCCGGATATCGCAGACCTCATTGACTTCTTCGAGGAAGTTCCGGAGTACGACGCTTCAATGTACACCCACAAAAAGATGAAGACAAACGAGGAGACTTCCCTTGCACTTCTGCAGGAAGTAAAACCGCTGCTGGCAGCACAGGAAGATTTCAGCAATGATGCTCTCTTTGAGATGCTCAGCGCATTCGGAAAAGAAAAAGGATACAAGACCGGTTATATCATGTGGCCGATCCGTACCGCCCTTTCCGGAAAACAGATGACACCGGCCGGCGCAACGGAAATCCTTGAGGTTCTGGGAAAAGAGGAGTCTCTTGCCCGCATCGACAAAGCGATTGAGAAATTATCCAAATGATATATAATGATTCACAAAAAAAAGCGGTGATGCATACCACCGGCCCCATGATGGTCCTTGCCGGACCGGGGTCGGGGAAAACCGCGGTGATTACGGGGCGGACCTGTCAGCTTACAGCAAGCGGCATTTCCGCCTTTCGTATTCTTGTCGTAACGTTTACGCGTGCGGCGGCAAAAGAGATGAAAGAGCGGTATTTGAAGGCGGCAGGGAAAGCGAGTACCCAGGTCACCTTTGGAACGTTCCACGGGGTATTCTACGCGATCCTGCGCCATACCTACCGTATGTCCGGCAACAATATTCTAAGCGAGGAAGAGAAAAAGCGGCTGATGCGCGAGCTGGTCAACCATTATGCCAGAGACCTGGAGGAAGAAGATCTCGAGGAAAATCTGGCGCGCGAAATCAGTACCGTGAAGAACAATCAGATCCCGCTCGAACATTACTATTCCGCCTGCATGCCGCAGGAAAAGTTCCGGGAAATCTATGAGGCGTATGAAAAATGGCGGAAAGAGAACAAAAAGCTCGATTTCGATGATCTGATGGTGCAGTGCAAACGTCTCTTTCTGGAGCGGCCGGAGGTCCTCTGCGCCTGGCAGCAGAAATTCCAGTATATTTTGATTGATGAGTTTCAGGACATCAGCCCCGTGCAGTATGAGATTGTGCGGATGCTGGCTCTGCCGGAAAATAACCTCTTTATTGTCGGGGATGATGACCAGTCGATTTACCAGTTCCGCGGGGCAAAGCCGGAGATCATGCTGAATTTTCCGAAGGATTACCCGGGCGCGGCGCAGGTAGTGCTCGATAAAAATTACCGTAGTACGGAATTTATCGTGAAGCGGTCCCAATGCCTGATCCACCACAACAAAAAGCGGTATGAAAAGGCAATTTCCACCGACAACGAGAAAGGTGCTCCGGTTGCGATCCGGGGATACAAGAACCCGCGGGAGGAGATGCGCGCCGTTGCAGAGGAGCTGCGGGAGGCGGAGAAAAACGGCTGTCCGTATGAGGAGATGGCGCTGTTGTTCCGTACGAATCTTGGCTGCCGTACCGCAGTAGAAGAGCTGATGGAAGCGCAGATCCCGTTCCAGATGCGGGATGCCCTGCCGGATCTCTACGACCACTGGATTGCCAAAGATCTGCTGACGTATCTGAATCTTGCGATGGGAAGCCGCAAACGCGGTGAGTTCTTAAAGATTGCCAACCGGCCGAACCGTTATCTGTCGCGGGATGCGTTTGAGGAGGCGGTCGTTTCGTTCGATGCACTTCTGGAATATTACGAAGAAAAAGACTGGATGTGCCAGCGGATCTGTAAACTGGAGCAGGATATCACGACGCTGACGCATTTATCGCCGTTCGGCGCGGTCAATTACATCCGCTATGCGATCGGCTATGAACAGTATGTGAAGGAATATGCTGCATACCGCCATCTGAAAGAGGACGATCTGATTTCCGTTCTGGACGAGCTGCAGGAGGCGGCAAAGAGCCAGAAAAGCATCGAGGGCTGGTTTGCGCATATTGAAGAATATCAGCAGAAGATGAAGGAAAAACAGAAGCAGAGGGCAGAGAGTGCGGAAGGAGTCACCGTTTCTACACTGCACAGCGTCAAGGGCCTTGAGTACGACAAAGTCTATCTTCTCGATGTCAACGAGGGCGTAATGCCGTACCAGAAAGCAGTCCTTGCGGAGGCGATCGAGGAGGAGAGGCGGATGTTCTACGTCGGAATGACGCGCGCCCGGAAGGAGCTGACCCTCTGCTATGTTGAGGAGCGGTTTGAAAAGAAAGTCGAGCCGTCCCGGTTTCTGGACGAGGTGATATCGTAAATCGTAAGCGTTGTGCAAATCGGCAAAAATAAATTTTCTAATTGATAAAATTTTAACAAATAAAACATTGACAAAGTTTTAACAATAAAGTATAGTAATACCTGTAAGCGGGAACAATAAAACAACCGCAAAGTGAGGAGGAAATCATTATGAAAATTTTATTTTACGATACCCAGAACTACGACAGAGAATCTTTCGACCGAACAAAAGAGCAGTTTCCGGAAATTGAAGTGGAGTATTTAAAAACCGGCCTTGCTGCAAGAACCGCTTCCCTGGCAAAGGGCTACGATGCTGTATGCGCCTTCGTAAACTCCGATGTCGGAACAAAAACCGTAGAAGCACTGCATGAGGCAGGCGTCAAGCTGATCCTGATGCGCTGCGCAGGCTTCAACAACGTAGATTTAAAGACAGCTGCAAAATATGGCATTGATGTGCGCCGTGTACCGGGTTACTCCCCGGAGGCTGTAGCTGAGCATGCGATGACACTGGCCATGACGGTCAACCGCCACATGCATAAAGCATATACAAAGGTAAGAGAAAACGACTTCAGCCTTGGCGGACTGATGGGATTCAACTTCTATCAGAAGACCGCCGGAATCGTCGGAACCGGAAAAATCGGTGCAGCCATGGCGAGAATCTGCCGCGGCTTCGGCATGAAAGTTATCGCATACGATGTATACCAGAACGAATCCTTAAAAGATTTCGTTACGTATGTAACTCTCGATGAACTGCTGGCCGAGAGTGATCTGATCTCCCTGCACTGCCCGCTGATGGACAGCACATACCATATGATCAACCGCGAGAGCATCAAAAAGATGAAAGACGGCGTGATTCTGGTCAATACGTCCCGCGGAGGTCTGGTAAAGACAGACGATCTGATCGAGGGAATCCGTGCAAGAAAATTCTTCGGCGTCGGCCTTGACGTATACGAGGAGGAGACCCCGAACGTATTCGAGGACCGTTCCGATGAGATTCTGGAGCACTCCACCACAGCACGTCTCCTGTCCTTCCCGAACGTTATGATCACTTCCCATCAGGGATTCTTCACCGAGGAAGCACTGCGTGCGATTGCAGAGACCACACTGCAGAATGCACTGGATTTCGAGGCAGGAAAAGAGACTCCGAACATTGTCCGTGCATAATGGAGATCCACTAGAAAACAGTTATCTTATAAGAGAACAAGAGACAACCCATTTTCGGCGGGTTGTCTCTTTTAAATTATGAGAAAATAGTGTATGATGGTAGATAGCAGAAAAAAACGGTCAGAGAAAAACACTGGCCGGATACAAAAGGAGAGCAGGATTTTATGGACTGTAAAGAAGCAGAAAAATTAATACAGCCATACGTGCAGGGAAATATGCCGGAGAAAGAGATGGAACCGTTTATTTCCCATATCCGGAAATGCCATACATGCCACGAGGAACTGGAGACATATTTTATTGTGAACCGTGCGATGGCATATTTCGAGGATGACGCGCCCGATTCCTACAATCTGACAGGACTTCTGGAATGCGATCTGGAGAAAAAAGAGGAAGAAGCGAGACACCGCCGCTATAAAGATACGTTTTTCCGGGTGCTGATGCTGATTCTCGTTCTGTTTCTGATACTCCTGGCTCTGCACTATTTTGAAGTGATAGAATTACCCTGGCTGAAAGGATTATTATGAGTGATAAAATCGTATTACTGGACGGACACAGTATTCTGAACCGGGCTTTTTACGGCGTACCGGATCTGTCCAATGCAGAAGGCCTGCACACGAACGCCGTATATGGATTCCTGAACATTCTGTTCAAAATTCTCGATGAGGAGCAGCCGCAGTACCTCGCCGTGGCATTTGACCTCCATGCACCGACATTCCGCCACAAGATGTATGACCAGTACAAGGGAACGAGAAAGCCGATGCCGCAGGAGCTGCGTGAACAGGTCCCGGTGATCCAGGAAGTGCTCGCGGCGATGGACATTGAAATCGTCACCAAAGAGGGCTATGAGGCAGATGACATCCTCGGAACACTCGGCCGCAAATGCGAGGCGGAGGGGATGGAAGTTACGATTGTATCGGGTGACCGCGACCTGCTGCAGCTTGCAACGGACCACATTCTGATCCGGATTCCAAAGACCGTGAAGCGTGTGACGACGATCGAAAATTACCACACGGCAGAGGTGCTGGAAAAATACAGTCTTCTCCCGAAGCAGATCATCGATCTGAAAGCACTGATGGGCGATACCGCAGACAATATCCCGGGACTTCCGGGCGTCGGTGAGAAGACGGCGACAAAAATCCTGCTGCAGTATGAGACGCTGGAAAATGCGCATGAACATTTCGAGGAGATCAAACCGAACAAGGCAAAAGAGGCGATGCGCGATCATTATGATCTGGCGGAATTAAGCAAAAAACTTGCAACGATTGATACCGACGCGCCGGTGGAGCTCGACCGTGAAAAAGCGGCGCTCTCGAATTTTTATACGCCAAAAGCGTATGAGATGTTCAAACGTCTGGAGTTTAAAAACCTGCTGGGCCGCTTCGAGGAGACGAATGCAGAACCAGAGGATGCCGTCTTTCTGCGCACCGTAACGGATTTTTCCGAGGCAGAAGAACTCTTTGGAAACATCGCGAAGGAGAAGAAGGCAGGTGCCGCTCTTCTTACAGAAGAAACCCCGAAGGACGGACCGATGGCAGACCGGAGCCGTTCTCTTGTCGGTATGGCAGTTGCGTACGGAAGTGGAGAGCCGGACGTCGTCTACTTCCCGGCAGAAGGCTTCCTGACCGGCGATTATTTAAAAGAAAAGCTGGCCGAACTGCAGAAACAGATTCCGGTTTTCTGTGTCATGGACGGAAAAGAGTTTCTGAAGGATGTGCCGGACGCAGACGAAGCCCATCTGTTTGATGCCGGAATTGCCGCGTATTTATTAAATCCATTGAAATCACAGTATTCGTACGATGATATTGTAAAAGAGTACGTACACCGCTACGTGCCGGCAGTGGAAGAGATCTTCGGCGGAAGTAAAATTCCGGCTGCAGGAAAGATGACGCCGGAACAGCAGGAGTCCTATGCGGGCCATCAGGCATATGCCGTGTTTGCGGCACAGGAAAACATGGAAAAGCTGCTGAAGGAGCAGGGCATGTGGGATCTGTACCGGAATGTGGAGATTCCGCTGGTGTTTACGCTCCGTCAGATGGAAACGGAGGGAATCGCCGTAGAAAAAGAAGCGCTTTCTGTCTACGGAGCCGAGCTGGCCGAGCGGATCGGAGAGCTGGAAGCACAGATCTACGAGGAGGCCGGTGAGGAGTTCAATATCAATTCCCCGAAACAGCTCGGTGTGATTCTGTTTGAAAAGCTGCAGCTTCCAGGCGGCAAAAAGACCAAGACGGGTTATTCCACCGCCGCAGATGTACTCGAAAAGCTCGCACCGGATCACAAACTCGTTGCCGATATTCTGGAGTACCGTCAGCTTGCAAAACTGAAATCGACGTACGCCGACGGTCTGCAGGCCGTGATCGGAAAAGACGGAAGAATCCACTCGACCTTTAACCAGACCATCACTGCGACCGGCCGCATCAGCAGTACCGACCCGAATCTGCAGAACATTCCGGTGCGGATGGAGCTTGGCCGTCTGATCCGGAAAGCCTTCGTGCCAAAGCCTGGCTGTGTCTTTCTGGATGCCGACTATTCCCAGATCGAGCTCCGCGTGCTGGCTCATATGTCGGGCGATGAAAATCTGATTGAAGCATACCGCGAGGCGGAGGATATCCACCGCATGACGGCATCGAAAGTGTTCCATGTGCCGCTTGAAGAGGTAACACCGCTGCAGAGAAGAAATGCCAAGGCGGTCAACTTCGGAATTGTCTATGGCATCAGCTCGTTCGGACTCGGACAGGATCTCGGTATCAGCCGGAAAGAGGCAGAGGCCTATATCCAGCAGTATTTCGAGACGTATCCGGGCATCCATGAGTTCCTGAACCGCTGTGTGGAGGATGCCAAAGAGAAAGGCTACTCCGTGACGATGTTCGGACGCAGACGGCCAATGCCGGAGCTGAAATCGAGCAACTTTATGCAGCGGTCATTCGGCGAGCGCGTCGCGATGAATGCGCCGATCCAGGGAACGGCGGCGGATATTATTAAAATAGCGATGATCCGTGTGGCGAAACGGCTGAAAGAGGAGCAGTTAAAAACAAGACTTCTTCTTCAGGTACACGATGAGCTGCTGCTGGAAGTGCCGGAAGACGAGCTCGAAAAGGCAGAACAGATCCTCGAGGAGGAGATGACAGGAGCTGCACATCTGGCCGTCAAACTCGAGATCGATATGCATACAGGAAAGAACTGGTACGAGGCTAAGTAACAAGCAGTTTGTACCGGAAAGGATACAAAAGAATGAAAGTTTTTGGAATTACAGGCGGCGTGGGTGCCGGAAAAAGCGAGGTGCTCACGTATCTTGGACAGAATTATGATGCAACGGTGATCCAGGCGGACGAGGCAGGTTACCTTGTGATGCTGCCGGGCGGCGAATGCTATGGAGAGATTGTGAAGCTGTTCGGCAGACAGATCACCACAGAGACCGGCGAACTTGACCGGAAACGGATTGCCGAGATCGTTTTTCAGGATGAAGAAAAGTTAAAAGCCCTGAATGCGATCGTTCATCCGGCGGTAAAACGGTATATCAAAAAAGCCATTGCCGCCGCGGAAAAAGCAGGGACGGAATACGTCTTTGTGGAGGCCGCACTCTTAATCGAAGAAAAATATGATGAAATTTGTGATGAACTGTGGTATATTTATGCAGATGAAGAAGTCCGGAAGGAGCGGTTGATCGAAGGACGCGGCTATTCCGAGAAGAAAGTACGCGAAATCATGGCAAATCAGCTCTCCGAGGATGAATTCAGCAGCCACTGCGATTTTGAAATCGACAACAGCGGCGATTTTGAGGAAACAAAAAAACAGTTAGACCATAGGATGAAAAAATATGAAACTTTGTAGTATTGCAAGTGGTTCGAGCGGAAACTGCATTTTCGCGGGAAGCGAGACCACAAGCCTTCTGATCGATGCGGGCATCAGCGGAAAGCGCGTGGAGGCCGGGCTGGCTGTTCTTGACCGAAGCGCGAAGGAGCTGGACGGCATTCTCGTAACACATGAGCATTCTGATCATATCCAGGGACTCGGTGTTCTGGCAAGACGGTACGGTATTCCGATCTACGCGACGGATGGAACAATTCAGGCGATGCAGCAGACGAAGAGTCTTGGAAAGTTCCCGGAAGGGATTTTCCACACGATTTACGCGGATGACACGTTTACGCTGGGCGATATCGCCGTACATCCGTTTAGGATCTCCCACGATGCGGCAGAGCCGGTCGGTTACCGGATGGAATCCGGCGGGAAATCGATTGCGATCGCGACAGATCTTGGCGTGTACAGTGACTACACCGTGCAGAACCTGACCGGGCTGGATGCCGTTTTATTAGAGGCAAATCACGACGAGAACATGCTTGCGGTCGGACCGTATCCGTATCCGTTAAAACAGCGGATCGCCGGTGCGAAAGGCCATTTATCGAACCTGGCGGCAGGCCATCTCCTCTGCGAGATTCTGCACGACAATCTGCAGGAAGTGCTGCTCGGCCATCTGAGCAAGGAAAATAATTACGAGGCGCTGGCCTTTGAAACCGTGGCCTGTGAGGTCACAACGGGTGATAATCCGTATCACTCGGGTGATTTTCATCTCGCTGTCGCTAAAAGAAGCGAAGTATCACCATTAATTGAGGTTTAAGCATACATTTTTAGAGCTACATACCATGTTTTTCGCAAGGCCGCCATTACCGGTTTTTCCGGGGCTTTGACATAAAACCAGAAAAAGGAGAATGGAAACATGAAGAAGACAATTATCACTGTCGTAGGCAAGGACACCGTGGGCATTATCGCAAAGGTATGTAATTATCTGGCAGAGAACCAGGTAAACATCGAAGACATTTCTCAGACGATTGTGCAGGGATATTTCAACATGATGATGGTAACGGACGTCTCCAAGAGCGAGAAATCCAACGCAGAGCTTGCAAAAGATCTGGAGGAGCTTGGAAGTTCCATCGGCGTTGTTATCCGCTGCCAGCATGAAGATATTTTCAATATGATGCACCGTATCTAAAGCGAAGGAGAAAAACGACATGATAAATCTGTTTGAAGTAAAGGAAACGAACGAGATGATCGAAAAAGAGAATCTGGACGTTCGTACCATTACCCTTGGAATCAGCCTTTTAGACTGTATTGACTCCAATCTTGACAAGCTGAACCGCAAAATCTACGACAAAATCACGACGACTGCCAGAAATCTGGTTTCCGTAGGTGAGGAGATCGAGGGCGAGTTCGGTATTCCGATTGTAAACAAGAGAATTTCCGTTACCCCGATTGCCTTAGTCGGCGCAGCAGCCTGCAGAACCCCGGAGGATTTTGTGACGATTGCACAGACTCTCGACCGTGCGGCAAAAGAAGTCGGCGTCAATTTCCTCGGCGGTTACTCCGCTCTGGTAAGCAAAGGCATGACGACAGCAGATGAGCTTCTGATCCGTTCCATCCCGCAGGCACTGGCAGTGACGGATTTTGTCTGCAGTTCCATCAACCTTGGCTCCACCAAAACCGGTATCAACATGGACGCTGTCAAACTGATGGGTGAGATCATCAAGAAGACGGCGGAGGCAAGCAAAGAGAACAACTGCCTTGGATGCGCAAAACTCGTTGTTTTCTGCAATGCACCGGACGACAACCCGTTCATGGCAGGCGCTTTCCACGGCGTAACCGAGGCGGATGCCATCATCAACGTCGGCGTTTCCGGTCCTGGCGTTGTCAAACATGCTCTGGAAAAAGTACGCGGCGAGAACTTTGAGGTACTCTGCGAGACGATCAAGAAGACGGCATTTAAGGTAACGCGTGTCGGCCAGCTCGTTGCACAGGAGGCTTCCAAACGACTGAACATTCCATTCGGAATCATCGACCTTTCCCTGGCACCGACTCCGGCGATCGGAGATTCCGTTGCAGATATCCTCGAGGAGATCGGTCTTGAGCACGCAGGCGCACCGGGAACAACAGCGGCTCTGGCACTTCTGAACGATCAGGTGAAAAAGGGCGGTGTAATGGCATCTTCCTATGTCGGCGGCCTTTCCGGCGCGTTCATCCCGGTTTCTGAGGACCAGGGTATGATCAACGCAGTCAACGACGGCGCACTGACCATTGAAAAACTCGAGGCAATGACCTGTGTCTGCTCCGTAGGCCTTGACATGATCGCCATCCCGGGAGACACGAAAGCATCGACCATCTCCGGTATCATCGCAGATGAGCTTGCCATCGGTATGGTCAACCAGAAAACAACGGCAGTCCGCCTGATCCCGGTCATCGGAAAAGGCGTGGGCGAGACCGTAGAATTTGGCGGCCTTCTTGGCTATGCACCGATCATGCCGGTCAACAACTTCTCCTGCGAGGCATTCGTCAACAGAACAGGAAGAATCCCGGCACCGATTCATTCGTTTAAAAACTAAAGAGAAAGCTGAAAAGCCGGCAGTGATCCTGAATGGAAAGGATCACTGCCGGCTTTTTTTACTATCTGCGCACAGAGATTTCGCTTTTAGAAAATAATATCCCCGTTTTGCCGAGAGCGCATCCAGCAGAACGGGGAATTCCCTTATTGAAAGAAAAATTACTGTTTTTTCTGGATAAACAACCAAAAAGGACACCTTTTATTTGATTTATGGCACAAATAGAAACTGATAAAAAGGTACTCAGTTTTCAACGTTTACCATGTACCGGCTGTTCTTTTTTTGCCTTTTAACGCTAAAAGGTAATGTTTTTCTTGTGTACAGTAAAGTATTAGAGTATAATAAAACCAGTTTTTTGCAGTTCTCTGATGTCAGCAGGTGGAATAAAAGAAGGTTTCACCATGCCGCACATGTATAGATCACAGATCCATTTGGCATCTTTGCGGTCGGTCTTGTTTCCTTTCATGGGTTTGGTGTATTTCGGATGGGATAGAGTAACCCAGATTTTGTGTTGCTCTAAGATATTGAAAACAGGGATCCAATACTTGCCGGTAGATTCCATACAGACATCGTTACAGTTGTATTTAGCAAGCCAGACACACAGCTGATGCAAACCTTTAGAAAAGGAAGAAAAGCGAGCCTGCTTATACTCTGTACGATTATTGGAATCCGTGATACCGATACAGGCATAAATCCATGTTTTATGGACATCAAGTCCACAGCAGTTAAATTTAAAAATTTTAAAAGACAAGTAACTACCTCCTGATAGCATAATGATAAAACGGACAGTGACTGGTCATCTGGCGAGATCGAGTCGACTTCGGAAGAGATAAGTTTCCGGGCTACAGTTATGCGCCACTCATTGATGCCTTAACGGATGACCGACAACATATAAATATGCGAGGTTGTCGCTACACAGCCCCGCCACTCACCTCCACGTGTTCTGTAGTGTGTCAGTCTTATGGAACCATCATATCAGAAGGGAACAAAAATAGAAAGTGAAGGTAACCAACACGTTTCATGGCGCATTGGTGGCTTTCGCAGAAAGACGGGAAATAAATATGAAAATCAAAAAAGTACAAAGTGTATGTTTTGTTTTGGCATGTATAGCAGCAACAGGACTGACAGGATGTGGGAACACAGATGAAACATCAAAGAAACACGAAGCAATTACCTTTATGGCTCCATATCTGGATGTGGACAGCTTTATAGAAGAAGTGCATAAAACCTATCCGGAGATTGAACTGGAAGTAGTTCCGTACAGCGGAGCAAATACAACG
Source organism: Fusicatenibacter sp. (assembly GCF_977045365.1). Lineage (NCBI taxonomy): Bacteria > Bacillati > Bacillota > Clostridia > Lachnospirales > Lachnospiraceae > Fusicatenibacter > Fusicatenibacter sp. The sequence continues at coordinate 89 of NZ_CDRRUH010000020.1, read as the reverse complement.
GTGTATCTGAACACAATACTGGAGGAAAATGATCTGCCGGATATCTGTACACTTTCCCTTTATGATCCGGAACTGCTGGATCTCAGTGA
>NZ_CDRRUH010000019.1:0-45214 GCF_977045365.1 Fusicatenibacter sp. | reverse complement strand
GGGAACCTCATATTCAAATCTGCCGTTCAGCAGTTGTTCCAATCTTCTTCTCAATGTTTTTCACCTTATTTTATCTAAATCGTTTTCGTTCTTTTCCACAACGTCTGATTATACCCCAAGACGCACGGGATTGCAACGGAAAGGGGACGCTCCTTTTAATAGTCGAACAGCGAAAACTGGTTGCTTTCGGGCAGATCTCCGAAGACACCGAGGTCCGCCATAAAGTCGATAATCGTCTTGCTGACCTTGGTGCGGTCGCGGAAATCATCTTTCGAGAGGAATTTTCCGTTTCGTGCCGCAAGGACAACGGCGTCGGCCGCCTTGTCGCCCAGACCCTCGATCGAGTCGAGCGCCGGCATCAGATGTTTGTCATCGTAGACCTGGAAGCGGTGCGCCTGTGCCTTATAGAGGTCCACCGGCACGAAATCGAAGCCGCGGGCGTACATTTCCTGGACAATCTTCATATCCTTGACGGTTGCCTGCTCCTTCTGAGTCAGCGTGTCTTTCCGTTTTTCGTAATCTTTCATATAATATTCCAGCCGGTCGCGTCCCATGCACATGAGCTCGTAGGAAAATGCGGACGCACGAATGGAGAAGTACGCCGCATAGTACGCCAGCGGATAGAAAATTTTATAGTAAGCGATGCGGTACGCCATCATGACGTACGCCGCCGCGTGGGCTTTCGGGAACATGTACTTGATCTTTTTACATGACCAGATGTACCAGTCCGGCACGTCATGTGCCTTCATCTCCTCTTCCCACTCCGGTTTTAAGCCCTTTCCTTTTCGCACACTCTCCATGATCGTAAAGGAAAGCTCACTTTCGAGTCCCTTGTCGATCAGGTAGATCATGATATCGTCTCGGGTACAGATGGCGGTGGAAATCGTCGCCTTGCCCTCCTCGATCAGGGTCTGCGCATTGCCGAGCCATACGTCGGTTCCGTGCGACAGACCGGAGATACGGATCAGGTCAGAGAACGACTGCGGCTTCGTGTCCAGAAGCATCTGGATAACGAAATCGGTACCGAACTCCGGCACGCCAAGACATCCAAGCGGGCAGCCGCCGATGTCCTCCGGCTTGATGCCAAGCGCCTCGGTGCTCTTGAACAGCGACATGACCTCCGGGTTATCGAGCGGAATCGTCTGCGCATCAAGGTGCGTGATATCCTCGAGCATACGGATCATGGTCGGATCATCGTGTCCGAGAATGTCGAGCTTTAAGAGGTTGGCATCAATGGAGTGGTAATCGAAATGGGTCGTAATGATGTCGGTTGTCATATCGTTCGCCGGATGCTGCACCGGGGTGAAGGAGTTGATGTCCTCACCGAACGGCAGAACGATGATACCGCCCGGGTGCTGGCCGGTGGTACGGCGGATGCCGGTGCATCCTTCCACGATACGGTCGATCTCGCAGTTCCGTTTGTGCTGGCCGCGCTCTTCGTAATAGTTCTTCACGTAACCGAACGCTGTTTTATCCGCCAGCGTACCGATGGTTCCCGCACGGAACGTCTGACCGGCGCCGAAAATAACCTCTGTGTATTTGTGCGCCTTACTCTGGTAATCACCGGAAAAGTTCAGGTCGATATCCGGCTCTTTGTTTCCCTTGAATCCAAGGAACGTCTCGAACGGAATGTCAAATCCGGCTTTTTTCAGCGGCTTGCCGCAGTTCGGGCAGACGGCGTCCGGCATATCGCATCCGGCACGGCCGACGTACTCTTTGACGCGCGGCGAATCGAACTCGCTGTAATGGCACGATTCACAGTAGTAATGCGGGCTCAACGGGTTTACCTCCGTGATTCCCGCCATCGTCGCAACGAACGAGGAACCGACGGAACCACGCGATCCTACGAGGTAGCCGTCCTCGTTCGACTTCCACACTAATTTCTGTGCGATGATGTACATAACGGCATATCCGTTGGAAATAATGGAGTTCAGCTCCCGTTCGAGGCGCGCGGAAACGATCTCCGGCAGCTCCTCGCCGTAGATTTCATGCGCGCGGTCGTAACAGATTCTTCGCAGTGTCTTGTCGGAATCCTCGATGACCGGCGGGAATTTTCCGGCACGGATCGGGGAGATTTTCTCGACAAGGTCGGAGATTTTGCGCGGATTGGTGATGACGACCTCCTCCGCTTTCTCACTTCCGAGATACGAAAACTCTTCAAGCATCTCCTCGGTGGTGCGCAGGAACAGCGGTGCCTGCTCATCCGCGTCGTCAAAACCTTTTCCGGTCATGATGATGCGGCGGTAGATCTCGTCCTGCGGATCCATGAAGTGGACGTCGCACGTTGCCACAACAGGCTTATGGAACTGCTCGCCAAGTTTGACGATGCGCCTGTTGATCTCCTTTAAATCCTCCTCGCTCTCTACGGCAGAAACGTCCTCTTTTTTGATCATGAACGCGTTGTTGCCGATCGGCTGGATTTCCAGATAATCGTAGAAGTCCACGAGACGCGCAATCGCCGCATCCGGTTCACCGCGCAGGATTGCCTGGTAGAGTTCGCCCGCCTCGCAGGCAGATCCGATCATCAGACCGTCCTGGTATTTCAGGTAGACGCTCTTTGGCAGCTTCGGCCGGCGGTTGTAGTATTTCAGGTGGGATTCCGACACGAGGCGGTACAGATTGACACGTCCCGTCTCGTTCTTTGCCAGAATGATCGCATGGTACGATGGAAGCTTGCGCACAGCCTCCTCCGATACTTTTCCCTGCGCATTCAGGTCATCCAGAGTCAGAATATTGCGCTCCTCCAGCATTTTTACGAATTTCACGAAAATTTCCGCCGTACAGCCGGCATCGTCCACCGCACGGTGATGGTTTTCCAACGATACGCCGACCGCCTTCGCAACGGTATCCAGCTTGAAACGGTTCAGGCCCGGCAGCAGGAAACGCGCCATGGCGACGGTGTCCGCCGTTGTAAATTCCCGCTCGATCCCCTGCAGGACGCAGTTGTGCTCGATAAAGCTCATATCGAACGAAGCATTGTGGGCAACCATAACGGCTCCCTCACTGAACTCCAGGAATTTCGGCAGCACCGTTTCGATGTCCGGCGCGTCAAGAACCATGTTGTCGTTGATGCCGGTCAGGTTCTCAATCCGGAACGGGATCGGGACTTTTGGGTTGACGAAGGTGGAAAACTTATCGACAATCGCTCCGTTTTCCACACGGACGGCACCGATCTCAATGATTTTGTTGACAACCGGGGAAAATCCCGTCGTCTCGATATCAAACACAACGTAGCTTCCGTGGATGTCCTGTCCTTTGCTGTTGACAACGATATCTTTCAAGTCGTCGACGAGATAAGCCTCCATGCCGTAGATGACCTTGAACGGAGCCGAAACTTTTTTCAGCTCATCTTTTGTCGCATCCGGGTGCTCTGCCTGGTATTTTTTCCGGTAAGCGCCGTCGATCGCCTCGATCGCATGGTTTGCCTCCGGGAAGGACTGCACCACGCCGTGGTCAGTGATCGCGATCGCCGGATGGCCCCACTCGTAGGCACGCTGTACCAGACGGGCAGCATCGGTGACACCGTCCATATCGCTCATCTTTGTATGACAGTGCAGCTCCACACGCTTCACCGGACTCGTATCCTGACGGCCGGTACGGAAATCGGTGATCTTCTTGATGCCCCAGACAGACATAACCGTCAGATCGTGGTCAAATGCATCAACCGTCGTTTTTCCTTTTACTTTAATGAACGCGCCTTTTTTGATCGCATCCTTTAATTCCGGCACTTCCGCGTTCTGGACGAAAATCTTGACGCCGATGGTATCCGTAAAGTCGGTGATCGTGAACATGAAAATCGTACGCTCATTCCGGATCTCGCGCATATCCACACTCTGGACTCTTCCTCGGATGACAACATCACCGATCTCATCGCCGATTTTCAGAATCTCCACGCTCTCATCCTCGAAATCTCTTCCGTACAGCACATCCGGATTGGAGGATTTGCGCGGCTGATTGTCCGCATTCCGGCTGAAACTGCCCTTGCCTTTCTTGAAGGAACCGCGTCCGCCGCCGGAAAAACCTTTTCCCCTTCCGCCGTCTGCTGCTTTTTCTTTTTTCGCCTCGCCGCCCTTGGCTGCTGCGGCTGCTTTTGGCTGTTCGCCTGCTGCTTCCGCCTGCTCTTCCATCCGGTTCTGCTCTTTTTCGCCGAGCATCTCACCGTAATGGGTATGCGCCAGAACGTGGCGCACTTCCTCCCGGATGCGGAGCTCGGAATTTCTCATGGCGCGGCTCTCGCCCTCCGGCTTTCTCATCTCGGTTTCCACGATCAGGTCGAAGCCGCACCGCTCACAGAAGATTTTCTCGAGAATGTGGACCAGCTCCTCCTCGCGCTCCTTTGCCACAACGGAATCCACGAGCACCAGGTGCATTTTGTTCGTCTCCGGGAAGGTAATCTCGGCAGTCGAAAACAGATGATTCAGAAAGACACTGTGGTTTTTCAGCTCGAGCAGGATACTCGGACGGTACACCTCCAGAAAGTTTTCCGGCGTATACTGGCGCGACAGATAGAACCGCTCAATAATCTTCACGCGCAGCGGCACGTTGGAAAAGAGCTGCTCCTCGATCTGGCGCTCCAGCTGATAAATATATTTTTTGTGAATCCACTGATGGCTGACCACATAGATCCGCAGCAGATCTTTTTTCTTATTGATCGATACCCGCGAAACCTCCACGGTATCGAGAAGCTCTGCCATGCCCCCTTCGATTCTCAAATCCGGAAATACTTCCTGAAACTGTTTTTCCATTCCTATTCCTGCTTTCTTTTTTACTTGCCCCAGTGATCCAGCTCGTCCTTTAAGACGGACAGCAGCTCGCTCTCCGGTACTTTTTTCACGATTTCACCTTTTTTAATTAAAATGCCGACGCCTTTTCCGCCTGCAACACCAAGATCCGCCTCTTTTGCCTCGCCCGGTCCGTTGACCACGCAGCCCATGACGGCAACCTTGATATCAAGATCGTAGCCCTGCACCAGTGTTTCCACCTGGTTTGCCAGTCCGATCAGGTCAATCTGGGTCCGTCCGCAGGTCGGACACGATACGACCTCAATGCCGCCTTTTCGAAGTCCCAGGGTCTTTAAGATCCGTTTTGCGGATTTGATTTCCTCGAGCGGATCGCCGGTCAGGGAAACACGGATCGTATCTCCGATGCCCTGATATAAAATAATACCGAGCCCCACTGCCGATTTGATGTTGCCGGAATACAGCGTTCCTGCCTCCGTAATGCCGACATGAAGCGGATGATCCGTCTGGTTCGTGATCAGCTCATGCGCTTTTGCACACATCATCACATCAGACGATTTGATACTGATGACGAGATTGTCATAGCCCATCTCCTCAATGATCCGCACTTTGTCGAGCGCGCTCTCCACCAGGCCCTCTGCCGTTACGCCGTTGTATTTTTCCACCAGCTCTTTTTCGAGTGAACCGCTGTTGACGCCGACGCGGATCGGAATCTGGCGTTCTTTTGCTGCATCTACAACCGCCTGGATCCGGTCGCGGCTGCCGATGTTGCCCGGGTTGATGCGGATTTTATCGGCTCCGTTTTCGATCGCGGCGATCGCCAATCGATAGTCAAAATGAATATCTGCTACAAGCGGAATCGAGATCTGCTTTTTGATCTCGGACAGCGCCCTGGCTGCCTCCATGGTCGGGACGGCGCATCGGATAATGTCACATCCGGCTTCCGTGAGCGCCTGGATCTGCTTTACGGTTGCCTCCACATCTTCTGTTTTGGTATTCGTCATGGACTGGATCAGAATCGGATTTCCGCCTCCGATGACCCGGTCGCCGATTTTCACAACTCGTGTATTTGCTCTGCTCATTGTCTTTCCTCCATTTATTTTCTCCGTGATGGCATAAAAATCTTATTTTATTATAAGACAATTTTTTCTCTGGCACAACCGTCTTTTCTCTTGCAATTTTTTCCCAAATTTTCTATAATGCTAGGAGTGATTTTTTTTGATTCAACTGGAAAGGAAGACATACAAACGATGAAAAAGATGATCCTCGTAACCTCGCCGCCGGCGTGCGGAAAGACATACATTTCAAAACAGCTCGCCAAGGAGCTGAAACACGTTGTTTATCTCGACAAGGACACAGTCATTCCGCTGTCGAACCGCGTTTTCAAAGCGGGCGGACAGGAAATCAACCGCAGTTCTGATTTCTTCGAGGAGAATATCCGCGATTATGAATATGAAGTAACGGTCAATTTCGGACTGGAAGCACTCGAGTATGACGATATTGTGCTGATCAACGCACCATTCACACGCGAAGTGCATGATGAGAAGTTCCTGAAAAACTTCTCCAAAAAGCTCGCTGACCATGGGGCAAAGCTTGTTGTGATCTGGGTTGTCACAAAACCGGAGATCTGCCACCAGCGCATGATCGACCGCAACTCCGTGCGCGATACGTGGAAGCTGGAGCACTGGGATGAATATGTGAAAACGATCGACTACTCCATCCCGGAAGCACTGAAGAAAATGAGCAGCTGCCTCGATCTGATGCTGTTCTACAATTCTTCGGATGAAGAATATCAGAAATCCATGGAGATGGTTATCTCCCGTCTCGAAGACGAATAACGACTAAACGAAAAAAGAGAATTTTGCCGGACCTCATTTTTACAGTCTGCAAAATTCTCTTTTTATTTATAGAAACTATTTTCACATCCGATACAAAAGATAATCCGCCGCTGCCGCCCACAGCACCCAGGAAACGCAGAGAACTGCGAACACACTCTTATATCCGAGCACGGCAAAGTGGACGCGCCATTTTTCCTTCTGCGTGAATTTCTCCGGGTTTTTGCCTTTTACCATCAGCATTCCGGCGATCACGAACATGCCGAGGGCCGCGATCAGCAGCAGGCCGTCTTTCGCCGCCTCAAGGGCAGCGCGGAACGTGAATCCCCCAAAGAGGAATCCTCCCAGCAGCAGCACAGCTGCCGCAGCGCCGCCGGAGAGCAGGCCGATTGTAAATGCTTTGCCGAGATCACGGCAGATGTTCTTTATCTTTTCCATGTTTTATAATTCCTTATTTTCTTCTAACGCATCGCAGAAATGACATGCCACAAAGTGATTGTTGCCCACGTCTTTTAATTCCGGCATCTGCTGTCGGCAGATGTCTTTTGCGTACTTGCATCTTCCCTGGAATTTGCAGCCCGGCTTCGTGTTGATCGGGCTCGGCACCTCGCCTTCGAGGCGGATTTTTTTGCGGTCGCGCTCTGCCTCTACTTTCGGGTCCGGAATCGGAATCGCGGAGAGCAGTGCCTGTGTGTACGGGTGGCGCGGGTTGGCGTACAGCTCCTCGGATGTCGTCAGCTCGACGAGCGTTCCCAGATACAGAACCGCCACACGGTCGGAAATATGTTTAACCATCGACAGATCATGCGCAACGAAAAGATAGGTCAGACCCATCTTCTTCTGTAAGTCCACAAGCAGGTTGACGATCTGCGCCTGAATCGAAACGTCGAGTGCGGAGATCGGCTCATCGAGAACGATGAATTCCGGCTGCACGGCAAGCGCACGCGCGATACCGATTCGCTGGCGCTGTCCGCCGGAAAACTCGTGCACAAAACGGTTCGCATGCTCGCGGTTCAGTCCGACCAGCTCCAGATATTTGTAGATCATCTCCTGGCGCTCTTTCTTATTCTTTGCCAGATGGTGAATGTCGATGCCCTCGCCGATGATGTCGGCAACGGTCATACGCGGGTCGAGCGATCCATACGGATCCTGGAAGACCATCTGCACCTGTTTTTTGAAGGCAAACCGCTCTTTTCCGTTTAATGCATGGACATCGGTTCCCTTGTAGAGCACCTGTCCGTCGGTCTTGTCATACAGGCCGATGCAGGTACGGCCGCACGTTGTCTTTCCACATCCGGACTCGCCAACCATTCCAAGTGTCTCACCCTTGTAAATTTCGAAGGAGACATCATCCACGGCCTTTAAGGTCGCATGGTTTCCGACCTGAAAATATTTTTTCAGATGGGAAACGGAAAAAAGCACTTCTTTTTCGTTATTTTCCATTACAGTTCTCCTCCTTCCAGATCTGGCATTTCTACTTTTGGTGCCATCGGGTGATGGAGCCAGCAGGCAGCCTTATGCTCGCCGCCGAATTCCGTTGCCTCCGGCATCTCTTCCTTACAGATCGGCATACAGTAGCTGCACCGCGTGCAGAACGGACATCCGACCGGCGGGTTTAAAAGATCCGGCGGAGTTCCCGGAATTGTCGCGAGTTCCTGCTTGTTTTTCAGATCCAGACGCGGTACGGAACGGATCAGCGCCCAGGTATACGGGTGACGCGGACGATAGAAAATATCCTCACACGTTCCGCTTTCCACGATAATACCGGAATACATAACAGCAATCTTCTGTGCGATATTTGCCACAACACCGAGATCATGTGTGATCATGATGACGGACGTCTGATTTTTCTTTTGCAGATTTTTGATAATATCGAGAATCTGTCCCTGAATTGTCACATCGAGCGCGGTCGTCGGCTCGTCACAGATCAGAATTTTCGGATCACAGGCAAATGCAATCGCGATCATAACACGCTGACGCATACCGCCGGAAAATTCGTGCGGATACTGTCTGACACGTTTTTCCGGCTCCGGGATGCCGACCATGCGCAGCATCTCGACAGCCTCCTTTGCCGCTTCCTGTTTTGTCATGTTTTTATGGCCCATCAGATTTTCCATAATCTGTTTTCCGACACGCATCGTCGGATTTAAGGAAGCCAGCGCATCCTGGAAAATGATTGCACACTCGCCGCCTTTGTAATGCTGCCACTGTTTTTTGTTGTATTTCAGAATATTCTCTCCATGATAGAGAATTTCACTGTTCTCTTTAATCTCACCCTGCGGGGCCTTGATGAGGCCCATGATGGATTTCGCCGTTACAGATTTTCCGCAGCCGGATTCGCCCACAATTGCGAGCGCCTGACCTTTCTCGAGAGAAAACTGTACACCGCGGACTGCCTTTACTTCACCGGCATAGGTGTGATAAGAGACTCTTAAGTTTTTTACTTCCAGAATCGGATTGTTTTGTTCGTTCATATCGTTATCTCCCACTTATTACTGGCGAAGTCTCGGATCCAGGGCATCGCGCAGGCCGTCTCCCAGAAGGTTGAATGCCATAACGATGATACAGAGCACGAGACATGGGAACAGAAGCTGTGACGGATAGAAATCCATGTTCTGCTGTCCCATCGAAATCAGGACACCAAGGCTGATCGATGGTGCCTTGAGGCCGATGCCGAGGAAGCTAAGACCTGCCTCCGTAAAAATAAACATCGGGATTGCCGTCGCCGTATCCAGAATCAGGATACCCAGCATATTCGGTACATAGTGTTTTAAGATGATGCGGAGCGGTTTTGCACCGAGCACCTCCGCCGCGTAAACGTATTCCGTCTCACGGAGCTGTTTGATCATACCGCGCACCTGACGTGCCGTGTTACACCATGCGGTGACACTAAGCGCGACCAGAAGTGCAAACAGGTTATTTCCAAGAATCATCATGATCAGAATCGTAAGAAGCAGAGACGGAATCGAGTTGATAACCTCGATGATCCGCATCAGAACCTCATCGACCCAGCCGCCGAAATGTGCCATCAGCGCGCCATATACCGTTCCGATGATGAGTTTGATTGCCGTTGCAACGATCGCGATGATCAGTGATGCCCGCGCGCCGACCCAGACTCTTGAGAAGAGGTCACGTCCCAGGTTGTCGGTTCCAAACCAGTATTTTGACGATACGCCCTGGTTTTTCTCGGCGATATTCATGGATACATAATCATATCCTTTGATATGCGGTCCGATGATGACCATGACAAGCAGAATGCCGAGCACAACAAGAGATCCCATTGCGATCGGATTTTTGCGGAGCCGTCTCCAGGCGTCCTGCCAGTAGGAAATGGTCGGGCGGTCAATCCGGTTCGCATCTTCCTCGGTGTATCCTATTACTTTAAATTTTTCCGGTGTTAATGCTGCCATAATATCCTCCTTATCTGCTCTTTCCTGTCAGACTGATTCTCGGGTCAACGACCACGTACAGCAGGTCCGTGATAAAGAGAACACCGATGTAAAGTGCTGCGATAATAACCGTCTCTCCCATGATAATGGAAAGATCCTGGTTATTGACCGCCGTCACATAATACTGTCCGATTCCCGGGATGGAAAAGATGCTCTCGATGAAGAAGGAGCCTGTGATACACATGGCAACCGACATCGGAAGCTGTGTGATAACCGGGATAAACGAGTTCCGAAGGATATGGCGGCGGATAATCTGTCCGCGGCTTAAGCCCTTCGATTCAGCAGTCAGCACGTAATCCTGATTGATCACATCGAGCATCGAGGTTTTCAGCAGACGCGCATACGTTGCAATATAAGAAAAGCATCCTGTCAGGGTCGGAAGAATCGTGTATTCCCATCCTCCGAACCACAGATCCTTTCCCGCAGGCCAGCCGATCGTCGGCAGAACCTTCAGGTTACCTGCGAAAATTTTCTGAAGCATCAGACCAAAGATCAGGTTCGGAATGGAAATCAAGAGGACCGACAGGGCGATCACCATATAGTCCCAGAAGCTTCCCCTCCTCATTGCCGCAAGAATTCCAAGCAGCAGACCGATCGTGATACCGACCAGCACCTGCTGGATACCAAGGCGGGCGGATACCGGAAGACGGTCATGAATCAGCTTCTGTACCGTCTGTCCCGCATAGACAACAGATTCCCCGAACTCTCCCTTGCAGATTCCCTTCATTGTGATCACATAGCGCTCCATCATCGGCTTGTCGAGGCCGTAGCGCTTATAGAGGTTTTCCTTTACGGTCGGCGAGAGCTTGCTCGCACGCTCCGTCAGCGGATCTCCCGGAACCGCTTCCAGAAGGAAAAACGTGGCCGTTGCAATCAGAAACAGTGTGATCAGCATTTCTGCAAAACGGCGCAGTAAATATTTTGGCATAAAAATCCTCTCCCTGTCCGGTCTTTTCCGACCGGAATTTTTATTATGATAGCGAAAGAAGAGCCTATTGTTTCATAAGCCCTTCTTCCCTCATTTCTTCTGTTTTGCTGCTTTTTTATTTCTGTACAGATGCTCTGTAAAGCTCCTGGCTTGCGCCGAAGGAGGATGTGTAGAAATCTTTTACCCAGTTCTGATAATAGTAATGTTTATCAGAGTAGTACAGCGGTGCAACACCACAATCCTGTGCAACCAGCAGATCTTCCAGCTTCTGGTAAATCTCAAGGCGTTTTGCGTTGTCGTTCTCTCCGGTCAGAGAATCGATCAGGCTGTCGTACTCGCTGTTGCTATAGAGGCCGTAGGAATCATAAACGCCTGTCTTCATGACGTTCAGGAAATCCAGCGGATCGTTGTAATCGCTGAACCATCCGCCTACAAAGATATCGTAGTTCTTGTTATCGCGCTCGTTTGCAAACATCTGGTAATCGCCAACGGTGTTCAGCTCTACCTTTACGCCCAGATTCTGGGAAATGGACTGCTGCAGGTACTCTCTCTCGAGCTGATTCTCGGTAGCAGAACCCTGGGACAGCAGTGTAATGGTGATGTCTTCCGGTTTGTCGGTGATACCAAGCTCATCAAGGCCTTTCTGGAACAGTGCTTTTAACTTGTCTGCATCTCCTGCATACTGCTCATATTCCTCTTTCATGGTCTCCGACGCCTGCTTGCGGTAGGAAGTTCCGTCGAGCGTGATCGCCGGGGAAACGAAGCCGTAAGCTGCGGTGTATCTTCCGTAAACAGCTGATACCATCTCCTCACGGTTGATGGAGTAGGAAATTGCCTTGCGGATGTTTACGTTTTTCATCAGACCGGATTTTCCGCCCTCAGACTGCTCGTAGCACAGAACCATAGTTCCCGGGTACTCGGTGGTCATGGTCTGCATATTGCCTGCTTCTACTTCTTTGTCATATTTTGCAATGTAATCGCCTGCTGCATCGAAAACGTCCAGCTGTCCGTTATCGAACATGGTTGCTGCTGTTGCGTTCTCTGCTACACAGTACCAGTTTACCTGATTCAGTTTTACGTTGTCCTTATCCCAGTACTGGTCATTCTTCACCCATGTCATGGAGTTATCTTCTACCAGGTTTGTCATGGCAAACGGTCCGTTGTAGACACATTTTGTCCAGTCTTTTCCCCACTGGTCTCCGGCTGCCTCTGCGACATCCTGACGGGTCGGGTAAAGCGGAGTTGCTACCAGCTTGGACTGGAAGGTCGGATCCGCTACCTTTAAGGTAACCTCGAAGGTGTAATCGTCAACTGCTTTGATTCCGATCTCATCGGCAGAACCCTGTCCGTTATAATACTCCTCTGCTCCTACTACGTTGAACAGGAAGAAAGAATAGGAATATCCGTATTCCGGATTTAACAGACGTTTCCAGCCGTACTCATAATCTGCTGCGGTAACCGGCTGTCCGTCGGACCATTTTGCATCCTTTCTCAGATGGAAGGTATAAACCAGTCCGTCATCGGATACGTCCATGGATTCTGCACCGGCATACTCGAAACGGTCTCCGTTTTCATCTGCCACGTCACGCATCAGTCCTTCATAGCACTCCGCCATCATCCAGCGCCATCCCATATCCTGCACATCGAAATTGTTTCCAAAGGATACCGCGCGAAGATTGATCTGTCCGTCCACTTCACCTGCAGTCTCCGGTGCTGCTGAATCCGCTGCTCCAGTACTGGTTGATGCCGCTGTAGCATTGTCAGCAGTTGCTACCTGTGCCTCTCCGCTGCTTCCGCATCCGGCCAGAAGACCGGCTGCCATGCATCCTGCCAAAAGCAGAGAAACGACTTTGTTTCTTTTTCTCATTGGTGTTCCTCCTTTGTTTTCCGCAGACCCTCCCCGGCTGATCCGGCTATGTCTGCACACGGGCCATTGTTTTTCATATAATTATCCTGAATTTTTTCTCTTATTCGGACAATAGCACGAAATAATACCTTGTTTTTTCAATCTTTTCACGTGATTTTAGCCCAACTTTTATCAGAATATCGAAAAATATCTTTTTTGTCAATCTTTTTTCCTACACATTTTGTATTTTTTAAGTGCGCAACAATTCGGTATCAAAAGGAAAAGAAGGAGGCTGCCGTCGCACACAGCATTCTCCTTCTTCTTTTTCTTTCTTTTTCTTGCTTCTTCTTTTTCTTTGCTTTTTCTCTTTTATTCCGCTTTTGCATCCATCTGCCGCAGGCTGTGGATCAGCTCCTCACAGATCTCCAGCTCGCTCTTTCCGTCCGTCTCGATGATAATGTCGGCTGCGGCCTCATATTTCTCACGGCGCTTGCTCATCAGATCTGCGATAAACGGAACGGTTTTGTTGTTCTCGATCAGCGGTCTGTCGTGGCTGTCTTTGACACGGTCTAAAATCGTCTCCGGCTTTGCAGTCAGAAGAACAACGCGGCCGTTCTTTTTCATCTCCGCAACGTTGCACTCACGCATCGGAGTTCCGCCGCCGCACGAAATGACAACGTTTGTTCTCGACTGCATTTCAATCAGAAGATTCGTCTCGCAGTCACGGAAATACTGTTCGCCGTAAGTCTCAAAAATATCGGAGATGCTCATACCGGCACGCTCTGCGATGATCTGATCCATCTCGATGATATCCATGGCAAACACGGTTTTGAGATAATCGGAAATGGTGCTCTTTCCGGCTCCCATGAAGCCAATCAGTACAATATTATAATTGAACAGCTTTCTTGCCTGAATCTTTTTACTGTTTCTGGTGATGCTCTCGAAAACATCTGCCACTTCGTTTTTGTGGCGTTTTTCCTGCATCCGGCGGTTCAGCCATTCCTTCTGTTTTGCTTCCTGCTCCGGCTGGAGAATCGGCACGTTATTTGCTTCTTTATATACCATAATGTCCTCGACAATACGGTTTCTCATCAGCAGCGCATCCAGAATAATCTCATCGCACTGTCCAAGGCTTTCTCGTAATACTTCCAACTGATTCATGTTTTTATCCTTTCCAGACTTGTGTGTACTTGTTCGCACAGCCCTCTTCCGGTATTTTTGTCGTATTTTTTGACATTTTCTGTTATTATAGCAGTTGTCCTACGGAATCACAACAAAAATTTGCACAAAGATGCGAAAAGCCCATGGAATCTTTTCAGAAATCCATGGGTTTTGGTATATTTTTATTTAAGATCGTCTTTCGAATCCACAAGATGCCTGTTCTCCCAGGCATCTTCTGTGGATAACTTTTCATCAGAGTTCAGAAAACTCAGCTCTGCCCCCCCCCCCGACTTCAGATTCTTTTTCAGCTTTTCAATCTGAATCGAAGTCTGTTCTTCTTCGGATATGGTGTTCAGCTCCTCGCAGATGGCATCTTTGATGTCGAGCAGACACTCGAGCATCAGCGGGCTGAAGGTACCGCACTCGCCGTTCAGGATCATCTCGATGGCTTTCTCGTGCGTGTATGCCGATTTGTAGACACGCTCGCTTGTCAGCGCATCGTAAACATCGGCAATCGATACAACCTGGGCTGCAATCGGGATCTCCTCACCTTTTAAGCCGTCCGGGTAACCCTTTCCGTCGTACCGCTCATGATGCCAGCGGCAGATCTGGTACGCAATCTGTACCAGCTTCTCGTCCTGATACAGTTCCAGGCTCCTCAGCATGGACGCTCCGATCAGGGTATGTTTCTTCATCTCCTCGAACTCTTCTTTCGTCAGCCTTCCCGGCTTATTTAAAATGTTCTCGTCAATGCCCATCTTTCCGATATCGTGCAGCGCGGATGCCGTTGTGATCATCAGCTGATCGGACCAGCTTAAGTGGTAGCGGTCTGTCTTCTGTACCAGACGCTCGAGGAGCATACTGGTCAGAACGTTGATGTGGTGGACATGAAGTCCGCTCTCGCCATTCCGGAATTCCATGATATGGCTCAGGATACTGATCATCATCTGATTGTTTTTCTCTTTTTCGTAAATCTGCTCGGTGACGAGCGTCACGAGACGGCGCTGTTTTGCATATAATTTGATCGTGTTGAAGACACGCTGGTAAACAACTTTTGCATCAAACGGACGACTGATATAATCGGATACACCCTGCTCATACGCGCGGCGCACAAATGCGGTGGAATCCTCGCTCGATATCATGATGACCGGAACCTCTTCAATCCAGTGGTTGCGGTTCATGTAGTCAAGCACTCCGAAACCGTCCATGCCCGGCATGACGATATCCAGAAGGATCAGCGCAAGGCCTGTTCCGTATTCTTCCAGCAGACGCAGACACTCTTCGCCGGTGGAGGCCTCGATGATATCGTATTCATCCTGCAGAATCTCCGAGAGGATGATACGGTTCATCTCGGAATCATCCACGATCAGGATGCGCTGTTTTTCTCTGCGGTTTTCCTGACGGACAACATCGTCCTGACAACCCTGGATCTGGTCTTTCTCGGTGACAACCATGTTTTTCCGTTGTTTTGCAAGATACATCAGCTGGTCGGCACGCATCGCAGCTTCGCCGATCGTCTCATCTCTTGTCAGAACACCTCCTACGCTGACGGAAAGGCGCATCTTCGAGTAGCCCGGCACCTGCGCCTCATGGATCTGTGACTGAATCTGTTTTAATTTCTGTACAAAGTTTTCCTCATCCAGCTCCGGCAGAAGCAGCAGAAATTCGTCTCCTCCGAAACGGATCAGACGGTCAGTACGTCGGATGCAGCGGTTGACAGTCTTTACAATGGTGTCAAGCGCCATATCTCCGGCATTGTGGCCGTATGTATCGTTGTATAATTTGAAATCATCGAGATCGATCATGGCTACGCCGCAGCAAAAGCTGGCGTCCCGGATCTGATCTTCGAAGTAGCGGCGGTTGAATACTCCGGTCAGCGCGTCACGGTACAGCTCTTCGCTGTAGCTGTTCAGCTTGCTTACCAGATTCTGGCGTCCTTCGGAGTCCATCAGTGTTTCATCGTCGAGACGGTTGATCATCTCGATCACGCATGGTTCTCCTTCGATCTCCACGTATCTTGCAATGACCTGATATACATTCGACGCAACGCATTCCAGTTTTGATTTCTGCGATTTCTCCCGCAGGGCTTTTTCGGAAATGCAGTTAAGGCACGGCATCGCTTTGTTCCATACTGCGTAGCATTCACACAGCTTGCCATTCTCTTCATCGATAACAAAATCTCCGATCTCATCCGGACGGAGAACCCGCACATACATGAAAATATTTTTCAGATGTTCCACCAGACGGTCTGCCTGTTCCTGTGTCATCTGAACATCTTTTCTGGATTCTTTCTTATTTATTTTTTCACATTCCGGCAATTCGGTCCGATTCATCTGTTTCCCTCTCTTCTCCCCGGTACACACAATTTTCCAGTTCTGTTTTTGTGTGTTTCCGCTGTTCTGCTACATTTCCCCATTTTAATTATAGCTACATGTATAGTGTAACGATTGTTTCGTGTTTCGTCAAGGAAAAACTATTCCGTAATGTAAGAAAGAATCCTGCCCCCCCCCAAAAAAACGGACGGTTCGGATCACAGCCGGTTTTTCCTTTTTGTCTGTTTCTTGAAGTTTTTATCCGATTTCTAACACTATTTTGATCTTTTTACCAAATTTGCGGAATGGGCTTTATTTTTAACTGCACAAATTCCATTTCTTATGATAGAATATTTACGAAAAAAATAAAGTATCTGATTCACTATACTTTGATTCACAATAAAATGAGGGAGTAATCCATGATTCAAACGAAAGATTCGAACTTAACCTTCCGCCCGCTGACCATCGACGACGCAGAGCAGTACAACGCACTTCTGCGCTACGCCTTTCAGGTTACAGAGCAGGAGCTTTCCGAAAGCGGATGGAAAGACGATGAAATCAAGCAGTCCAAATTCCCGGTTCTCGTCCGTGCCGATGTGCTCGGCTGTTTCTGCGAGGAGGATCTGGTATCACAGTTCGCGGTTTATCCGCTGGACATGAATATCTACGGTGTCCGCTATCCCGTCGGTTTTGTCACCAGCGTCTGCACCTACCCGGAATACACCGGCCAGGGCATCATGAAAAAGCTGATGATCCGGAGTCTCACGCGCATGCGGGAAAACCACCGTTCCTTTGCGCTTCTCTATCCCTACTCCATTCCGCTCTACCGGAATCTCGGATGGGAAATCATTTCCAATAAGATGACGTACACCATCAAGGACACGCAGGTGCCGCGGAAACTCAAAGCCCCTGGCTATGTGCGCCGCGTGGCATGGGATGACAAGGATTTCAAGGAACTACATACCAAATTTGCTTCGAAGACGCACGGCTGCCTCTACCGCAACAATCTGGCGTGGGAAGAATATTTCCGCTGGGATGAGGATGATACCGTCGTTGCGATCTACTATTCCGCTGATGATGTGCCGTACGGCTACATGGTCTATCTGATCAGCTCCGATATCATGCATATCAAAGAGATGATCTATCTGAACCGCGAGGCGCAGCTGGGACTCTGGGAGTATATTCATGCACACGATTCCATGATCGATGAGGTCAAGGGAAACAACTACTACAGCGAGCCGATCGCGTTCGAGCTCGAGGACAGCGACATCAAAGAGACGATCCGCCCGTACTCGATGGGACGCATCATCGATGTCGTGCAGTTTATGGAACATTACGCCTGCGACCCGGACGAGCCGGATGTGTGTATCCGTTTTGAGATCGAGGACGAACTGCTTCCGTGGAACAACGACAGCTTTACGTTCTTCTTCCAGAAGGGAAGCTGCATGCCGACCGACCGCGAGCCGGACCATGTGATGAAAATGACGATCGCATCACTCACGACGCTGCTGCTCGGCTACAAGACGGCTGCCAAACTGTATGAGATGGCGCGCATTGAGACGACACCGGAAGCCGTGGAATGCCTGGATGATCTGCTGTTCCACCATATTCCATACGTTTCAGATTATATTTAATGGTTTTTCTGTCCAACAAAAGAGGGACTCCCGTGAAAGGAATCCCTCTTTTTTATGCTATGTATTATTTTTTAGTTTTCTTCCAGTTTGATTTTCTCTTTCAGAACAACACAGCCTGCCAGGTCGCCGATGACATTGACACAGGTCGCGCCCATATCACACAGCGTGTTGATACTGATGTAAACACCCATGACACCGGCCGGAAGACCTGCCATCGTAGCCAGTGCCGCAAACGATGCAATCGCGCCTCCCGGGATACCCGGTGTTCCGACGGAAAGTAACACGTTCGCAAGCAGAATGACCACCATCATGGAAACGCTGACGTTGATGCCACAGGCATTTGCGAAGAACATGATCATGAACGACATCAGGATCGATACCGCATCCATATTGACGGTAGCGCCGAGCGGAATTGCGATACTGCTGATCTGATTGGAAACGCCGAGTTCTTCCTCGACGCAGCGCTTGCTGATCGGAATCGTTGCGGAGCTCGAACACGTTCCGAATGCGTTCAGGGCTGCCGGCATAATCGCTTGAAAGAATTTCACCGGGCTCGTTTTTCCAAGAAATCTGACTGACCCGCCGTAAACAACGATCGCAAAGCCGTAAAATGTGACGTACAGAATGATCAGCTGTGTTGCCAGCGAAACGATGGTTTTTGTTCCGTTCGCCTCGACAACCGGCACGATCGTACAAAAGACTCCGATCGGCGTGAAGTACATCACCGTGCTGATGACCTTTAAGCAGACCTCATTCAACGAATCGATCACATTTAAGAGTGCCTTTCCCTTCTCTCCGACCGCAATCAGCGTAAAGCCGACCACAACAGCGAAGACGAGCACCTGAAGCATATTACCCTCCGCAAACGCCTTGACCGGGTTGGACGGGATCAGGTTTTTGATCGTGTCGAGGATGCTGGTCATCTCGGTCGCCTGGATATCGGAAGTTGCCATCTCAAAATGGACTCCCTTTCCGAGGCGGATCAGTCTTGGAATGATAATGCCGACTGCACTTGCAATCGCGGTGGTGCACAGGAAGAAAATCATCGAGTAGCCGGTGATCTTACCTGTCGTTTTTGCATTTCCGATGCTGCAGATGCCCATGACAATTGAGCAGAATACCATCGGGAAAATCATCATATTCAAGGCGTTCATGTAGATGCCGCCGATGACGCCGGTTACGGTCAGAATCGGCGTAAAGCGGTCCGCCAGAAGAAGTCCGGTTAAGATACCGAGAATCAGTCCGGTAAAGATCGCACCTGTAATATGCTTCTGATACCATGCATAAAACTTTTTCATATGTTCTCTCTTCTCTCCTTTTTCACAGAGTAAGAGGCAGGTGTCCCTGTATCTTCTACCTGCCTCTTCGCATACGGCCATCTTATCACACAACCGCGGATAATTCCACCTAAAAATGGATTTATCCGCGGTTTTTCTGGCTTTTTGTCTTTTTTCTCTTTTTTATACGGCTGCTGCCCGGCTGTGGACTTTCTTCCGCACAATCAGATAGCAGATCACCTGCAGGATAATCGTGATGATCCACGATCCCGGATACGAAATGAACAGCACATACAGCGAGCGGTGCTGCGGGAAAATGCCGAAGATCCACACGATTCGCGTTCCGACCGTTCCGATGACGGACAGAATCATCGGCACCGCCGAGCATCCCATACCGCGCAGGGCTCCCGGGAAGAGGTCCATGATGCCGCAGAGGAAATACGGAACCGTCGTGATCGACAGAATTTCCATACCGCAGCGGATAACCTCCGGGTCCCCGGTGTAAATCTGCAGGATTTCCGTACCGAACAGATACGCGCCGCCACCCATCACCAGTGCGATGCCGCTGGAGAGAATCAGGCAGTCGATCAGCACCTTATCCATTCGTTTGTATTTTCCGACACCATAGTTCTGGCTTGTGAAGCTCATGCACGCCTGGGTGACGGAGTTGACTGAGGTGTATAAAAATCCCAGCACATTGTTGGCCGCCGTGTAGCCTGCCATTGCAATCGAACCGAAGGAATTGACGGATGACTGCAGCAGCACGTTCGAGAAGTTGATAACGGTACTCTGAATACCCGCCGGGATGCCGACCTGGAAAATCGGGATGATGTAATCCTTTTTCATGCACAGCTTCGAGAACCGGAGCTGATAACTTCCCTCGCTCTTATAGAGGCACCGCAGAACCAGCACGCAGGAGATCGCCTGCGAAACCACCGTTGCAATCGC
The DNA here is from genome assembly GCF_977045365.1 of Fusicatenibacter sp. NCBI lineage: Bacteria > Bacillati > Bacillota > Clostridia > Lachnospirales > Lachnospiraceae > Fusicatenibacter > Fusicatenibacter sp. The sequence continues at coordinate 25,085 of NZ_CDRRUH010000019.1, read as the reverse complement.
CACACCTGCCACGCCGAGACTGAACACGATCACGAGGAACATATTCAGACCAGCGTTGATCACACCCGATACAATCAGGAAATACAGCGGCCGCTTCGTGTCGCCGACGGCACGCAGAATCGCCGCACCGTAGTTGTACAGCATGAAAAACGGCATTCCCATAAAGTAAATTCTCATATACAATGCCGACTGATCAATGACATCCGCCGGTGTATCCATCAGCTCCAGCGCGCCTTTTGCAAAAAATACGCCCACAAACGCCATCACAACGCCGCTGATCAGCGCCAGCATGATCGATGTATGTACCGTTTCCGACATCTCCCGGTCGCGCCCCGCTGCATAATACCGCGCCGCAAGCACATTCGCACCGAGCGAGATTCCCATAAACAGGTTGATGAACACGTTGATGAGTGCCGTTGTCGATCCGACAGCCGCAAGCGCCTGGCTTCCGCTGAACCGTCCGACGACGATGATATCCACCGCGTTGAACATCAGCTGCAGAATGCCGGACACCATCAGCGGCAGCGAAAAGGAAATCAGCTTGTCCATAATCGTGCCGTTGCACATGTCGATTTCATATTTGTTCTTTTTCAAAAATACTCCTCCTTCTTTTGTAGCAGATATGCAGTCTTACACCGCAGACATATACAGAAATGATACCACTTTTTTCCGGTTCTGCACAGAGACTTTCCATAATTTATTGACTTCTGTAAAGTCCACAGGTAAAATAAATACAATTACAGTTTTTCTGTATATAAATCAAGGACAGGAGAGAACCTATGAAAAAAATATGGATTACAGGTGCCGAAGGCCACATCGGTACTGCCCTTCTGGAACTGCTGGAGGGTGTGGAATATCAGCTTCTTCCAACGGATATTCACGAGGTTGATATTACCAAAATCGATGAAGTCACACAGTTTGTTTATGTCAACCGTCCCGACGTTATCATCAACTGCGCCGGTATGACCGACGTTGCCGAGTGTGAAAAAAACATCGACGAAGCCTATCGTGTCAATGCCATCGGTGTGCGCAACGTAGCGCTTGCCGCCAATGATATCGACGCAAAGGTTATTCAGATCTCAACGGATGACGTTTTCGACAAGGAATCCCGCATCCCGTACAACGAGTTTGATACCGTGCATCCGCGTACGATCTACGGAAAATCAAAAGAGGCCGGAGAGAAAATCCTGACACAGCTTTTGAACCGCTTTGTCATCATCCGAAGCTCCTGGATTTACGGGATCGGCCGCGATTTTGTGGACGAAGTACTCCGCAATGCGGCAAAGGGCGGCACGATGGAGGTTCCAAACAACCAGTATGCGGCTCCGACCAGTGCTTTTGAGCTTGCGCGCGTGATCTGCCACTTTATCGACAGCGAGGAGTATGGTCTGTACCACGTTGTCTGCCCCGGAAGCTGCAGCCGCTATGAGTTTGCAAGAACCATCCTCGAGTATACCGGAAAAACCGGTGACCTTGATCTCTACCCGGTTGTCGCACGCGATGATGTCCGCCCGACCTATTCTGTTCTGGACAACATGATGCTCCGCCTGACCGGTATTCCTGAGCCGCTCGACTGGAAAACGGCACTGAAAGAATATCTCGAAGAAACCGGAGGAATCGAATAATGGTCCGAAACAGAAAAGAAACAACGGAAAAGTCAAAAAAGAAGCTCGGGCTTTCCACCCAGATTTTTATTGCCCTGCTGGCCGGTGCGCTGCTCGGCGTGGTGATTCACTATTGGATCCCGTCCAGCTATATCAAGGACACCGTCATCGTAGAAGGTGTGCTGTATGTCATCGGACAGGGCTTTATCCGCCTGATGCAGATGCTTGTCGTACCGCTTGTCTTCTGCTCCCTCGTCTGCGGAAGTATGTCCATCGGAGACAGCAAAACCCTCGGAAAGGTCGGCGTAAAAACGATCGGCTTTTACCTTGTTACCACAGCACTTGCCGTCTGCATCGCACTTGGAACCGCCCTGCTCATTCACCCGGGGCTCGGACTTAACATGAGTGCGGTTCAGAAAGCCGACCTGTCCTCGACAGCAGCAGATTCCAGCGTCAGCCTGGTGGATACACTGCTCAACATCATCCCGAAGAACCCGATTGGTTCCATGGCAAACGGCGATATGCTTCCCATCATCGTATTCGCCCTGTTTGTCGGCGTAATGCTGGCAAAGCTCGGAAACCGCGCTTCGGTCGTTTCCAACTTTATCAGCCAGTTTAACGATGTCATGATGGAAATGACCATGACGGTCATGAAGGTGGCCCCGGTCGGCGTTTTCTGTCTGATTGCACGTACCTTTGCAACGGTCGGCTTTTCTGCGTTCGCACCGATGCTGAAATACATGGGAAATGTAACACTGGCGCTGGCACTGCAGTGCTTCATCATTTATCAGGTTCTTCTGTTCGTATTCACACGGCTGAATCCGATTAAATTCGTAAAAAAATTCCTTCCGGTTATGGGATTTGCATTTTCCACCGCAACCTCCAACGCGACAATCCCGATGTCGATTGATACGCTGAACAAAAAGATGGGTGTCTCGAAACAGATCTCTTCATTCACCATTCCGCTCGGCGCAACCATCAACATGGATGGTACCTCCATTATGCAGGGTGTCGCTGTCATCTTCATCGCAGAGGCGTACGGTATTCATCTGACCCCGGCAAACCTCGCAACGGTTGTTGTTACCGCAACACTGGCTTCCATCGGTACCGCCGGTATCCCAAGCGTCGGACTTGTTACCCTGGCTATGGTACTGAATTCCGTCGGACTGCCAACGGAGGGTATCGCTCTTATCATGGGTATCGACCGTATTCTCGATATGCTGCGCACCGCAGTCAACATCACAGGCGATGCTGTCTGCACAACGATTGTCAGCCATCAGGAAAAGGCGCTCAACCGCGAAGTATTCAATCGCAATTAACCGCAATGAACTGCTTACGCGCTTACGAAAAGCCCTTTTCAGGCATGCCTACGGCAAGAAAGAATCCTGTAAATTACAAAAACGCGTTCCCGTTTTCGGAAACCCCTGTGGTTTCCGGCGGGAACGCGTTTTTCTTATCTTATTTTTCTGTTACAGTTCAAATGCCTGGCAGATGCTGTCGTAATGCAGGAATTTGCCTTCTGCGGCGTATCCTTTGATTTCGTCCAGCGTAGCAAAACGGTAGCCGTCCGTTTCTTCCTCCTGAAGGTGAAGATCCTCGTCTTTGACATCCATCACGAAGCGATAGACATCGACAAAGTAGTTGTCTCCCTCATCCGGGTTGATACGCCGGTAAGTGAAGAGGTAGCCGCCGTCTGCCTTGCTCACATCGAGTCCGGTTTCCTCTCTGACCTCACGGCGCACGGCCTCCAACGAGCTCTCTCCTGCCTGTGCCGCGCCGCCGGAAACCTCCCACCAGCCCGGTGCCCAGGCTTTCGTCATGACACGTTTTGTGATAAGGAAGGTTCCGTCCGGTCTTGCGATTACGCCGAGCACCGTCAGGTGAAACTCGTCCGGCTTCATATGCCAGTCATTCCGCTTCATCGTGCGGCCGGTCGGCTGTTTGTTTTCATCATAGATATCCCAGAGTTCCATATCGTGTTTTCTCCTGTCGAACTTCTTCCGAACCCCATCGCGATTTTTCTTCCCTTTCGCATGGTTCTGAATCATTACAGATACTGTTTAATCTCTTCCATCACATTTTCCAGCGGAATCTGTGTTTTCAGAGTCTTATCGCGGGATGCAACCTCGACAACGCCCTGTTTCATATTTTTCGGGCTTACGATGATGCGAAGCGGAATACCGAGCAGGTCGGCATCGGCAAACATTACGCCGGCTCTGACGCTTCTGTCGTCGTAGATCACTTCGATGCCTGCGTTCTGCAGATCCTCGTACAGCTTGTCCGCGTATGCTCTTACTTCCTCGTCATCGACGCGGACCGCACAGAGGTGTACCTGCCACGGAGCGATAGCTTTCGGCCAGATCGGGCCGTACTCATCGTGATGTGCCTCGCAGACCGATGCTGCCAGACGGCCGACACCGATACCGTAGCATCCCATGATCGGGGTCTTGCTCTCGCCGTTTGCATCGACATAGGTCATATTCATGGATTTTGTATATTTGGTTCCAAGCTGGAAAATGTTTCCGACCTCGATACCTCTGGAGATCTTTACGGTCTTTTTGCCGCATTTCGGGCAGATGCCGCCCTCCTGGATTTTTGCAAAATCGTGATACTCGGCATTCGGAACGTCGCGCTCCATGTCGAGTCCTTTGTAATGATGCTCTGCCTCGTTGGCTCCGCAGGAAAGGTTGTTTCTTCCCTCGAGGGATTTATCATAGAGAACAACGGCATCTCCGTTCACCTTCAGGTCCACAGGTCCGATATAGCCTGCGTTCAGTCCGCATTCTTCGGTGATCACGGCTGCGTGAACCTGCTCGCCGAGGAAGTTGACCAGCTTCGTCTCGTTGACTTCGAGATCACCGCGGATGAAAAGGACAACGTATTTATCATCAACATTCTGCTGATAAACAACGGCTTTGCAGGAGTTCTTTGTCTCGTCTCCGAAGAAATTGCAGACGTCTTCAATGGTGTGGACGTTCGGTGTATAAACCTTTTCGAGTGCAGCGGATTCTGCGTCTCTTGCGATGTCGGAAATGTTCTCAGCTGCTTCCATGTTGGCTCTGTAATCGCAGGAATCACACAGAACGATGGAATCCTCTCCGACCGGAGTCAGAAGCATGAACTCGTGGGAGATATTTCCGCCCATCATACCGGAATCGGATTTGACAGATACCACCTCCGGCACGCCGACACGCTCGAAGATGCGCTCGTATGCTGCGTGGCATTTCTCGTAATACTGCTCCAGATCTTCCTGGCTGGTATGGAAGGAGTAAGCATCCTTCATCGTAAACTCACGCACACGGATCAGTCCGGCTCTCGGACGGGCCTCATCACGGAATTTTGTCTGGATCTGATAGATCATAAACGGATATTTGGTGTAGCTCTGTGCATACTCGCGTACAAGGTGTACGGCTGCCTCCTCGTGGGTCATGCCGAGTACCATTTTGGCATTGTTGCGGTCGGTGAAACGCAGCAGTTCATCGCCGATGCTATCGTAACGGCCGGACTCATCCCACAGAGAAGCCGGCATGACAACCGGGAACTGCACTTCCTGGCCGTCGATTTTGTCCATTTCCTCGCGCAGGATCTGCTCGATTTTGCGCACAATGCGGCGCAGCGGCAGATAGGAAGAATAGATTCCGTTTGCCATATATTTGATGTATCCGCCTTTTACCATAATAGCATGGCTGTCGATGACACAGTCAGCAGGTCTTTCTTTGAAGCGCTCTCCTACTAATTTTTCAAGTTTCATTTTCTGATTTCCTCCTTATTCTTTGGGTTTTCAACATCTGAAGTCTTCCAGACGCGAGAACATTCCAGCCTGTCCGATTTTAAGCTTTTAGTCAACATTTTACGCATCTAACTCATCACTGAAGTAACGAGAATGCGATGCTTCATTTTCAAACAGAAAAAAGCCCTAAACCGCAAGCTGCAGTTTAGGGCGAATTTTTTTATCCGCGGTACCACCTAAATTCAGGAAAACTCCTGCACTCTGACACAGAGCATTTGACCCCACGATTTTTGTATTTTGTAATACGCGTGATCTCTGCTCTCTGTACCTTCTCTGTAACGGGAGATCCCGGTGCAGCCTACGAAATAAATTTTCCCTGATGGATTTTCTTCTCTTCGGTGCACAGCTCCAAGACCGGTTCACGATAGATTCTGCAAAAAGCTTTCACCTGCCGCTTTCTCTCTGAATGCGCTCTGTCGCTACTGTTTCTTTTCGTCGCTTTTTCACTGCACTGATTGTAGCAGAAACCGGAAAAGAATGCAAGCCCGTTCCTTCTGCTTTTTCTGCATAAACGCCCGCCCAGGTTACAGGCCTTCCCGGTACATTCTGCTGATTGCCGCCTGGGCTTCCTCAGACTGTTTTTTCTCAATCCATGCTTTGCGGTCACTCAGGATAGCCAGCATCTCATCGACAACGTCCTCGGCGCGCGGGCTTGTGACGCGGTAGAGATAGCCGAGCATCCGCGTGGCGGTAAAATCGGTGTTCATCTGGCGGTATGCAATTTCCCGGCAGAAGTCGTCCGGGTAACCGTTGTGTTTTAACGCACGGTACAATTCGTCATTTCTCGTTTCTGGCATTGCCTGTCTCCCTTTTTCCTTTAAACATTTACGTTTCCGCTGTTCAGACCTTCCGTCTTTTCCTCAAGTGGCAGCCAGTCCAGTGCCTTTTTGATCCACTCATCCCAGAAATCCCATTCATGGCCACCCTTGCTCTCATAGTAGACAATGTCCATGCCGCTCTCTTCCATCCGTTTATGGTAGAGACGGTTTACTTCCAGAAGTCCGTCCTCTGTTCCGCACGCCTGGAATACGGTCGGCACATTGACAGACGGATCTTTTTTCCGTGCTTCCTTTAACTGCTCGATAAGAACAGCCGGGTTTTTGTCACTCTTTGCTGCTTCGACCAGATTTCCGAAATAACCTTCTTCATGTGCAAAGCTGTCCGCTCTGCTCTCTTCCGGATTTTCCAGCACATGAAGTGCACCGGACAGGCAGATCACAGCCCCGAAGGTATCGTGATATTTCAGGCCATTTCTGAGTGCGCCAAAACCACCCATGGAAAGGCCTCCGATAAAGGTGTCTTCTCTTTTTCTGGACAGCGGAAACATTTTTCTTGTAATCTCAACCAGTTCTTCTCCGATAAACTGTCCGTGCATGGCACCGATGGACGGCTGATCCACATAAAACGCATTCTCGCCGGCCGGCATGACAACGGCAAGGTTTTTCTCCTCTGCCCATCTTTGGATTCTGGTTCCATGAACCCAGTCTGTCTCATTTCCAAAAATGCCGTGAAGCAAATACAGCGTTTTAAACGGTTTTTCCTCGCGCTCCGGCTGCCCAAAGGTAAATTTGTCGACCGGCAGAATAACCTGCAGCGGTACGGTGCGCATTAAAGTTTTTGACATGAAGCTTACCTGAATAAATGCCATAATAAAAATCCCCCTGTGGATATATATTTTTCTTTATTTTACGCCTTATTTCTGCGTTTCGTCAACGTGGAGTTTTGCGTTCCTCCGGTTCCGGCTTGCACCCCGAAGCAATTCACGATATAATCATGTTTATAGCAAGACCAGAAAATAATGCAAAAAATTCAGCACTGCCTTTTTTGCGTTATTTTCTGGTCTTGCTATAGTTTGAATTTTTTCTGTGACAAGATAAGGAGATTTTCTATTATGATAAAGTTGATTGCAACCGATGTCGATGGAACGCTCGTCAAAGACGGCACACTTCTGATCGACCCGGAATATATGACTGTTGTTTCCAGGCTTGTCGACCAGGGCATCCATTTTGTTGTCTGTTCCGGCCGCCAGTTTTCCAGTGAGCAGAAGCTTTTCGCTCCGATCAAGGACCGCCTGCTCTACATCTCCGATGGCGGAACTGTCGTGCGCACACCGGAAAAGATTTTGAAAACATATCCGATGGAAACGGCACTCTGGAAATCCATGTGCCGCATGGTACACGACGAACTCCCGTCCTGCGACTGCTTCGCCGCTACCCCGGACTACTGTCTCGCCGAAGATGCCGGAAGCCGCATGTTTCACTGGCTCCGCGACTCCTACGGCTTCGATGTCCGCGAAGTGCCGGATCTGTCGAAGGTAGAAAACGAGGACATTATCAAATTCACAATCTACCATCCAACCTCCTGTGAAGAGCTTTGCTCCCCAAATTTCATCCCGGCGTGGAAGCATCAGGCAAAACTCGCTGTCGCCGGTAAGGAATGGTTGGACTGCAACGCCCGCGGTGTCAGCAAGTGGACCGGTCTCTCGTTCCTGATGAGCTACTTTGGCCTTACCCCGGACGAAGTCTGCTGCTTCGGCGACAACCTGAACGATATCGAGATGCTTCAGAACGCCGGCGAAAGCTACGCCGTCTCCAACGCCCGAGCGGAAGTCATCGCCTCGGCAAAACACACCTGCCCGCCGTACTGGGAGAACGGGGTGCTGCAGGTTCTGAAAACGTTTTTGAAGTAAACGACAAACCCGTGCGATAGCAAATTCAACAGCGATCGCCGCTCCGGGAATCAGCTTCCTCCAGATGTATCGTTTTTTCTTTCTCTCTCCCCAAAACATTCCGTATTTTTCATCACATCTGATGCTGCCACTTCCCGCTTCGATAGCGAATGACAAAGAAAATGGCACGAACAACCCAGTCCATCGTCATGGCGACCCATACACCGAATACGCCGAATCCCATACGCACACCGAGCACATAGCTCATGCCGATTCGACAGATCCACATGGAAAGAATCGAGAGAATCATGCAAAATGCCACATCATTGGACGCGCGGAGTACATTCGGCAGGGTGAAGGCAATTGGCCAGATTACCATACAGCAGATACCATGGTAAACGATGATATCTTCCGTCATGGCTGTTGCCTCCGCAGACAGACTGTAAACGTGAAGCACTGCCGGAAGCGCCGCGATGACACCGAGACAGCAGACGATCATCAGGCCATAAATGATGATGTGCAGCTTTTTCGCATAGTATTTTACCTGCTCATAGTCTCCCGCTCCCGCGCACTGTGCGCTTACGGTCAGCACTGCATTTCCGATCGCCATACCGGGCAGTGTCTGGAAGACAGCAATCGTGTTGGACACGGCATTTGCCGCGATCGACGCTGTTCCGAACTGTGTGATCATACTTAAGACCATAATTTTGCCGAGCTGGAACATACTGTTCTCGAGGCCGTTCGGAATGCCGATGCCAAGGATTTTTTTCAGCATATGGAAATCCGGTTTTAATTTCACCGGATAAGAGCACCGCACCGGATACCGCTTATTATGTACGAGAACAAATGCTGCCACAGCCGCATACATACGCGAAAGCAGCGTCGGAATCGCAACGCCGTCCACGCCGAATTTGAGCGCATAGACCAGAAACGCATTTCCCGAAATATTGATCAGGTTCATAACGATGGATATTTTCATCGGCGTTTTCGAATCACCCTGCGCGCGGAAAATGGCCGCACAGCCGTTGTAAACCGCCAGAAACGGAATGGAAGCCGCTACGATCATCAGATAAATATTGCAGTTTCTTTCTACCTCTGCCGTAATGTTTCCAAACACAACATGCAGAATAAACGGCTTTAAAAGATAGACCGCCGCCATGATCACAACTGACAGCGCCGTTGTCACCAGCAGAAGCTGGTCAGCTGCCTCACATGCTTTCTGTGGCCGCTTCTTTCCGATATACTGGCCGCACACGACGGCTCCGCCGGTTGCAATCGCGGTAAACATGTTGATCAGCAGAATAAAGATTGTATCAATCAGCGACACACTCGACACCGCCGCCTCGCCGACACTTGATACCATAATTGAGTCCGCCATGCCGACTGCGATGGCAAGAAGCTGTTCAATCAGAAGCGGCACAATCAGCCGTTTCAGATCCGCATTGGAGAACAGGTCACCATCCCGTTCCTTCAGATAATTCATCTTTGGTTCCCTCCATTTTCATACCTTCTCCGTTGATGAGTTTTCACGCATGCGTATTACGCTCATGCTGTTTTTATCTTACCTGCATTTTTACGTAAAAGCAAGAAGAACCGGCATCATTTCTTTACCGGTTCTCCATTGATTGTCTGTACCAAGACTTCACAACCAGAATCATTGCTTCCACAATTATTCTACATCTGTTCCGTACACCCATCCGGTATCTCTTCCAGGCGTGCTATTATCTCCATCTTGTCTATAACCGCAAGGGAATCTGTAATCCCTCGCATAAGCAGTAATATGTAAGAGATTCAATTATCCCGCAACTTCAAAAAATCCAGGCATCTTATACAGATGTCTGGATTTTTAATCCTCTGTTCCTTTATAGTACCCCATGCGGCGCAATGCCGATAGCAAATTCAACAGCGATCGCCACAATGACTACCAGCAGCGAAATGATGAATCCGTGCAGCATCGGCTTTGCACCGGAGCGGCAGAGGGATTTGAAATCGGTGTTCAGGCCGATGGCCGCAAGAGCGGCTACCATTAGGAATTTGCTGATCGTTTTTAATACGGCTGCTGCGCCTGCCGGGATGAGGCCTGATGAGGTCAGGGCGGACATGGCGAGGAAGCCTAAGATGAACCACGGGAAGATGGATTTGATGCTCACCTTTACGGCGGTTCCTTCTTCTGCCTGTGCTTTTCGTTTCAGATGCACGTTGATGGCAGCGAATGCAAGGACGGCTGGGATGATGGCGAGGGTTCGCGTCAGTTTTACCATCGTCGCGAAATCACCGGCTGCCTCGCTGAATGCGTAGCCGGTGGCAACAACGCTTGAAGTATCGTTGACTGCGGTTCCTGCCCAGAGACCGAAAGCGGCATCTGACAGGCCCATCCAGCGGCCGAGGATCGGGAAAACGACGATCATGATCGTGTCAAATAAAAACGTTGCGGACAGGCCATAGGCGATATCCATATCGGTCGCCTCGATGACCGGCGCGATCGCTGCAATCGCAGAACCGCCGCAGATACCGGTACCGGCATTGATCAGGCTGCTTGTTTTCCAGTTCAGGCCGAGCGCTTTTCCGATCAGAGCGCCGAGACCGAAGCACGTTGCCAGGGTAAAGACCATAACCGTGAGGGAAAATCTTCCGACTGTCAGCACCGTGCGGATATTCAGGCTCGCGCCGAGCAGAATAATCGCAAATTTCAGGATCTTTTTCGATGTAAATTTAATTCCCGGCGCTGTCACGCTGTTCGGTTTGTAGAAGGCATTTACAATCATACCGATAAACATCGCGATGACCGAAGCTCCGATAAAGTGCAGACCGGCGCTCTCTTCCAGGCTTTCCAGGAATTTCGCCGCAGCTGCAATCACCAGTGCCATCACCGCTCCGGGAATCAGTTTCTTTCCGTTTTTCACAATACGTTTCCTCCAGTTTTCTTTTTCATTTTCTCTCTTTGCCCGTTTATTTTAATATGCTTTCATGATAAAATAAACGCATAAGCAAGAATGTATTCATTCCATTTTGTTATTGAGAATTTTACAAAGGAGTTTTTATGGATCAGAAACTGGAAACTTTTTTAACCCTCTGCAAGACCATGCACTACGGCCGCGCCGCGGAACTGCTCCATCTCTCGCAGCCGGCCGTCAGCAAGCACATTCAGGCACTCGAGGCGCAGTACGGTGTCCGTCTCTTTACGTATCAGGCGCGGCGGCTGCAGAAGACACGCGAGGGCGACCTTCTCGAGCAGTATGCATTCTCCCTGCGCTACAATGAGGAAACGCTTCTTTCGCGTCTTCACGAAACTTCAAAGACCCTGCTCCGCATCGGTGCAACAAAATCCATCGGCGATTATATTCTGCTGCCGGAAATCCGCCGCTTTCTCGCCAAACCAGATCAGCAGCTTCACTTTCTCGTTGACAACACGGCGCATCTTCTTGCCAAGCTGGAAGACGGCGAACTCGATTTTGTTGTTCTGGAAGGACTTTTTGACAAGCAGCGCTATGACTTTTTCCTGCTCCGCGAGGAACCGTATCTCGGCATCTGCGCCGCCATCCATCCCTTCGCCGGAAAACAGATTCCCATCCCGGATCTCTTCTCCGAACGCCTGATTCTCCGCGAAGAAGGCTCCGGCACCCGGAAAATCCTCGAACGCGAACTCACCCAGTCCGGCTACCACGTCAGCGCCTTCTCCGACTGCGCCTGCATCAGTTCCTTTAAACTGTTAAAAGAACTCGTCCGCGAAAACTGCGGCATCAGCTTCGTCTACGAAGCCGTCGTCAAAGACGACCCCCGCTTCGGCCGCTTCTTCTGCCCCCCGCTCACCGGGGCGCACGAACTGAATGTCGTCTACCTCAAAAATACGGACGCGGGACGCTGGGCGCATCAGTTTCTGGAAAGGTGACAGAAAAAAAAAAAAAAAAAAACGGAGAACCGGCATCATCACTTTATGGTTCTCCGTTTACTGTTTGCCCTCTTCCTTATTTTCTCTCTGTAAATTGAATTCCATAATCTTCCAGAACAGGAACAATATCTTCACTTTTCATAAACAATCCGTCAGCCCAATAATAACCATCTTCCAACGTTACTATAACAATCGTAAACGGATGAAAATAATCCATGTTATGCTCGTCTATACCTGGATATAAAGAAAAACAAATTTCATGCCATGTATCTTTTTTAAACTGAACGATTCGTTTTACTTCAAATTCATCCCACGAAATTGTTTTTGAATATTTTCCAAAATGAAGAACACACTTTTCACGATAAAAATATACTCTTCGAAGATTATAGAATATCACGGTTAATCCGAGACATATCACCCCATAGAGAAAACATAGGTAAATGACTGCTTCATGCTTTTCAGGTTTTAGTTCAACAAACAAATATACTAATGTCACATAAAGCCCAAAGCACTCCATACATGCAATTATTTTGGATGGCAGAAAACTTTTTATTTTCATTTCTCGTTATTCACCTTCTCTTACTTTACTTTTTTTAACTCAATCTGGTATTTTTCAATTACTTCTGAAAGTTCATCCCTTCGTATGGCAAGTTCTCTCCTTGTCAATCCATTTACAAAAAACAACGGAGAACCGGCATCATCATCTCTTTACCGGTTCTCCGTTCACTGTCTGTACCAGGACTTTGTCAAATCTTGCGTATTTTTTTACTTCTTTCATCAACGCATCGAGGTCTTTCACAATCTGCTCCCGCTTTCCTGTCGGTCCTATGAAATATTCCCTGCCTCCCATTTCCAGCGGATTTCCTGTCGTTCTTGTCCGTACACCGAATGTAAGTCTTCTGCTACCCCTCCGGTAATAAATCGTATAGGTACGCGGTACATAATTAAACAGAGAGCTTTCTATTTCAGAAACCTTATAAAATTCGCCGCTTTCTTTCGCCGCCGCGTACCGCCGGTCCTTCAGGCAGTCCATTTCAGCTACGGAAATAAAGCAGACCAGATAGTCCAGAAACGAAAACACAACCAGAATCAGTGCTTCCACGATTCGTCCCGTCTTTGTTTTATCCAGAATGTGAACATACGTATCCCCGTAAAATACCGCAAAGAAAAGAATAATACTCAAAATAATCTTGATCCACGGCCAGAGACGGGATTTAATTTTCCGGTTTACTTTAAAAACATTAATCCAGTCAAGCAACTGTTTTTCCTCCAGATCCGTCATACTATCTGCATTTATTCTACACTCTTTCCTCCGTAAAAACAATATGCTTTATGGCAATTGATCCATCCCGCTCCCGACAGCAGTCTGCCCCAGCTTTTGTTTCTGATTTCTGTGATCGTATAGCTTCCCTGGTCTTTGATGACTCCCACCACTGGGTATTCTACTCCGGGGCCTGTGCGGATGTTTAGTGCCGGGTCCGTTACACGGTAAATGCCGGGATTGTATTCACTTTTTCCACCGCCGTTTTCCGTTTCTCGAAGCAGACGCTGGAACCGCTCCCAGTCTCCCCGCTTCTGAATCTGGGACGGGCAGTTTTTGCTACAGATGTCGTAATGCCGGTAAACTGCATCTGCCGGAATCCCTGTCTCGTTCATCAGGTCTTTCACCAGTTCCACTGTATGTAAAAATGCGGTTTCGTAATCATATCCTTTCTGCACGCACATCTCAACTGCGATGCTGTTCCGGTTTCCATATCTGCCGAACAGATTTTTACTTCCATAATTTCTCCCGATATGCCAGCATCCTCTGCTGTGCGGCGCAGCCTGATAAGCAATTTCTCCGTCATCTACGTAATAATGCGCCGACATATCCTGAAAATTTCCCTGGTACTGCGCTCTTGCATGTGCGCGGGCATCGGCTCCGGCGGCAAAGTTGTCTGTATTATGTACCACAATACACTGCGGATGATTTTCCGGCCAGGTATTCTGGTTACTGCAATAGCTTCTGTCAATCCTCATTTGCTCTGCTCCTCCTTTCTCAGCACATCAATCCTCGACCGCAGAATCTCAGGAATTTTCACTCCCATCAGTCCTGCATTTTCCAGGATCGAAACTGCTTCATTTAAAATAAATCCAATGCAGACGGCATCCCGCAGGTAATTGGTCTGTGTGAGCTGATCCAGTTTTTCCGCGATCAGCACAAAGAACAGCATCATACCTTTTCTGCAAAGTCCTTTCCATCCCGCACGGCTCTCCAATGTTCCGTTTTCAGATTTCGGGCTCTTTTTAAAAACGATAGGAAGCAGAACGCCTCCTGTGATCCAGTCAATTGCCATGAAGCAGACCAGCGTTTCCAGCGCCGCATCCCAGCCTCCAAACTGTGCCGTAAGAAAGCTGCCTGCTGCGGCAATGATCGTGCAATAAATTGATTTCATTGGCATTTCCTTCTTTCTTTTTCCAAATTTACGTATAAAAAGGGAAGTGGCTGGTAATTCGTGGGATCTTACGGCCACTTCCACTCTTCTCATACTTTATTTACTTTCCGTATACTTGACACCGTATGAAGTAAGGAGGTCACAAAATTCGTCGGCACTGAGCGGGATAATATTTGCACTCATTGTTTCTGTTTTATCACAGATTACAAAACTGGTGAAGGGATGATACACAGCCAAAAGCAAATTAGGATCTCTTTTTTTTGATAGATTAACAGAAAAACGACTATTATAAGGGAAGTTCAAAAAAACTTCTCGTTTTGACATCTGAAAAAGAAAATGATTATTACGTTTTTGTATATCAATGAACTCTTCCCATCTTACGCTTTTTCCATAGCCCCAAAATAAAATCTTCATTCCCCATTCATAAATGTAAATACTGGTTAAAGCATTTATAATTCCATTTGCTGCACCAAAAGTATAAATCATAAACCAAAATATCATAAACGCTTTATCTTGCATGTTATAGGAACTAATTTGGCCTTTTCCCTCTTCCCAAAAATTCAGCATAAGGTATCCGCACCCCATAAATACCAATATATTAAAATATTTATTAAATTTACGATATCCTATCTTCATATTTCACCTACTAATTTAACTTTTACCTTTGCACGAAGATACTTTATCTCGTGCAAAGGCATCTTAAAACTTTTCTATCTGAGTGCTGGAAGTCCTATATTTTGCATTTTTCGGGAAATCGCAGGCTTATTACTCTGCCATCTTTTTTGTTTTCCTCCAGATTTTTTTGTATTAGAGTTGCTATTTTTAGCTGAGGATCCACTCTTTTTTCTCTGATTATTAGGTTTTCCACACACACCATCTAATACACCGCTTTTTCCATGTTCCAAAATTGGTGTTTCAAAAAATTTTGAAAAGGCTGACAGTACCATCTCCTCTGTTTGATTTTTCACATGAGCATTATAAGTTTCTGGGGTTAATATTGCCACAATCCTATCATAAATTCCTGCTGCAATAGCTCTTTTAATATCCTTTGTTTCATGATACTCTAAATAGACACTTCCCATAACGCCTACCATCGTCGACAGCATTGGATCTTCAAAAGCTCCATCAATTCCACCTGAAATTGCCGCTACACACAATCCTTCTTTTGTCACCTCATCACCGCTAAGTTCACATTGAATCCAATATACAACTGCTCCTACTACTCCAAATACAAAAAATCTTCCATATGGTGTTTCAAGCAGTTTTTCAATCGCCCCTACTACCTGCGCCAAACTGCCTTCCTCATCTACCGCATTCACCGGATTGTTGCAGCAATATACATAAAGATTCTTTCCATTCATGCTGAACATTTTCTCTATTACAACATCGAAGTTGTCTGCGCAAAGGAATCTGCACAGTTCCGGATCATAATAACGGCTGGCGGTGACATAGAGTTTGGTATCGTCATCATAGCAGTAAGCACGATAACGGAATGGGTTGAGTTTTCCGATATTTTCTCCGCTGGTATCGGTCAGACCAGTCTGCTTTCCCCATGCATCGTAAGAATAGTTTACTACCTGTTTTCCATCGCTGTCAATCAGTCCGATGACATCATTCTGGCTGTTGTACAAGTAATAATACTCTTTTTCTCCTTTTTTCAGCATCATCGGGGATTTATCCGCGCCATAAACAAACTGAACCAGTACATCTCCATACTTCGTTCCCATCAGTTTGTTTCCGCACCAGTAGTTCTTATGACTTATACCATTCAGGTCTTTCCACTGGATTCGGTGTCCTTCACTATCGTAATGGTAAACTGCTTTCTTTCCGTTTAAGGTCAGACTATGCAGCAGGCTTCCTCTGTACCAGGTCAGTGTTTTTCCCTGATAAGCTGTGATATTTCCGACTGCATCATAAGAAATACTGCTGCCATTGTAGGAAATAAGCTGATCTTTCCATCCTGAAGTGCGGTAGGTAAACAGATCTGTCTTTACCGCATTGCCCAGTGTTCCCGTTGTATAGGAATACTCTTTTCTGGACGTCATATTCATTCCGGCATCGTAGGTATACGTAATACTCTTATTTTCCCATGCAGAATCCACACGAGTCAGTTCACTCAGTGCATTATACGTATATTTTACTTTCTGAACACCATTTTCGGAAATCGTAACAATATTTCCTACTGCGTCGTAAGTAAATGACAGTTTCTTTCCGTTGTTGTTGATTTCTTTAAGAAGTAAAGTTGTAATTCCCGCTTTTCTTCCCGGTACAAAAGTATAGTCAACTGGATACGTTTTATCTTTCAGATGAATAGTTTTTCTGGTAACGCGGCATAACGTATCAAAGGTATACGAAATTTTGACTGCATCATTTACCTTGATCTGATAAATCACATCCGGTGCCTGTGCTTTTCCAATCTCTCCAAATACGCATGATGTTGAAATTTTGCTGTCATCAATCTGATGTACCATGCCTGTGCGTCTGTTCTTGTTGTCATACTGAATACGCGCCGTTTCTCCATCTGTTGTGCGGTATCCTGCCATTCTCTGGATCATGTCATAGTCAAAGAAAATCTTTCTGTCGTTTTCCAGATCCTCATGGTAAAATACATTTCCATAGTCGTCATAGACATTTCGGAAGACTGTCGTTCCATTCCACTTCTGCTCCACGATCTGTTCGTACTTATCATAGCTGTTTTTCAGCACTTCTCCTGTCGCATACTTTACTTCGCTGAGCGGGCCATCCGACGGAAGGTAATCGTATTCTTCCAGTGCATTTCCGCCTGCCAGAATTCTGGTCTGGTTTCCGAGGAAATCATATTCATAGGTATATTCGAATCCATTGTGGGCAATCGTTTTTAACCGGTCACCTTCATCATACGTATAACCCAGTTTTACCGTATTTGTTCCATCAGAAGCCGTTGCACCGGTCAGAAGGTCATTCTTGGTATCATACGTATACGTTACCTTATTCCCTTTTGCATCGGTAACTCCCGTCAACAGACGTTCTTTGCTGTCGTATTCGTTTGTTGTTACAAATCCTCTGGCATCTGTCAGTGTTTTTACATTTCGGCCGGTTGCCGTGTAGGTATACTGAGCCGTCATGCGTTCGCTGCATGCCTCTAAAATGAATTTCTGCGCATCGGTCGCCGCCGTTGTCTGCTGAACTCCTTTGATCCATGCATTTTCATTGTAGGAATTACTTGGCATTGTAAGATAGAAGTTTCCCTGTTTGATACAGTAGTTCTTTCCATTTGCCGCAAAAGTAAATTTCTGTTTGCTGTCCGAAGCATCTTTTTCCTGCAGCGTGAGTGTTCCATTTGAAGCCATAGAAAGTGCTTTTCCTTCTGCATTTGCCGGTTCCAGGAAAAATGCACCTTTTCCATCTGTATTCAACAGGAACATCTGAGATTCGCTGCCCCAATAGCGGTCCTGTACAATTCTGGAACCTGCTTCTGTACCATTTACCCGCATATACTGACCGCTGTGGCGCAGACGCATCATATAAACTTTTCCGGATACCGGTGTGTCACTCTTTCCTTCATACTCTGCCGGTTCCAAATACCACTGCTGATTTACATTCACTTCCGACTGATCCCAAATCTGCAGCTGTACAGAATTATCCATCTTTCCGTTCAGAAGATCAATTGCTCTCTGATCTTTGGAAAGCTTACTTGTAATCAAGTACACACCACCTCCTACTGGTTTCATTCGGAATTTCTGTGAATCTTTGTTCGCATACACATTTAATACTGTCTTTGATCCATTCGCATCCGTTCCGATATCCAGCACACGGGTTCCTGTTCCGTTAAATGCTTTCAGAATCACATAGCCTTCTCCTGCATCCTCCAGTTTCCATTTCTGTGCATTTGTCCCCTTAAATTCATACTGCTGAACTACTGTTCCATCTGCATCGACTGCGCCGTTGACATCCAGATATTTTCCGGATTTTCGCTGACGGATAAAATAGCTTTTTCCTGCCATTACCGCCGTGCTCACCCGGTCATGATGAATTACTACGTTCTGTGGATTTCCTTTGGTATCATATGTATAACGGTACTGAACTCCTTCGGAGTTTCTTGCCGCCGTCATATTTTTATTTCCATCATACTCATACTCAAATGAAGAACCTGTTACTTTGATCAGTTTTGAAAGCAGGTCAGTTTTGTTGCAGGTAAATGCATTCTGCTCCGCTGCTGTCTTGGCACTGACAATATTTCCATTTGTATCATATACATAGCTTTCTGCATCGTCACGGATCAGCTGTAAGCCGGTAAAGAATGCATCGTTCTGCTGCTTCTGGTATTCGAGATAGATCTGAATGGATTCGTAGGTCTTATTCGTAGTGGAGCCATCTTTTCTTGTCAGGATCACGCCATTGACAAACTGCCACTCTGTTACATACGGGTTGCAGTTCACAATTGTCTCTGTCGTTGTTTTGTCGGTAAACTGAACCACTGCACGAACACGGAAGGTTCTTCCCGGAATGGCATCTGCTTTTACACTGCATCCGAAGACAAATACATCGCCTTCTTTTCCGCTCACATTTACCGTCTGCATCAGACTCTTGTCTTTGGACAGGTTTCCGCGGAGTCTTGCACATTTTCCCTTGACAGAATCTGTCACAATCTGGTCTGTGCTTTCTCCCTGGCTTAATTTCCAGCCATTTTCTCCGGTTGTATTAAATGCCTCTTCAAAAAACGCATTCCGCAGCATATTGAATTTATTTGCCGCTGCCGATTTTTCTAGCTGGAAGCAGGAAAAATAAGCCCATCCCTGCATATTATCCAAGAAAAACGCAGTAGTTACCTCCGCCTGAGATGCAATCGTAATAGTTGCCGATACACGAGTCCATTCATCCGAATCTGTATCTTTCACCTCTTTTACCAGATCCATTTTCTCTGTATTTCCAGAAGAAAGTAAAATTCCGGCGCCGCATTCAGAACGCTTTTTCTCCGGATCTGGTACGCATTTTTCAACCTTAACATAACAAGAAAAAGTATACGTTCCTTTCTCTAAAACCTGCTTCTTTGAAAATCCATTTCTTCCGTTTACTGTATTCTTACTTATGATACAGCATTTTTTAACTGGAAATCCGTCTGGAATATCTAAGTCAGCGATCGTATTTTCACTTCCGGTTTTAATCTTATCCCACTGTACAAAATATGGTTCTGGCTCCATCCGATTCATCACAACCTTCTGCAGTGTACCTGTTTTGCTCAGCTTGTTATTCTTTCTTCCTTCTCGCAGGAACTGATAACTGTTTGCAGCACCGTCTTCATCCGACACATCCGCCGGGCAGCCGAAATTGTCAAAATGGTAGGTAAACTTTCGGTTATCACCTGTCAGACTGATTTCTCCATCCAATCCCTGTGTTTCAAACACCGTGGTATTTCCATTTCGATAGGAAATCTTCATTCTCTGACCGTTCTGCGGTCCTGTGTGTTCAAAAACTTCTGATACTCGTTTTACACCACAGTCGTCCTGGTATTTATATGAAATCTGTCGTCCATCATTATTCTGCACGCTTACCAGAATATCTCCATCGTAGAAGAATTCCGTATTTTTATTGTCCGGATAACTGATTCTGGTCAGATGTCCTGCACTGTCATAGGTAAAATAAATGCTTCTTCCATTCGCATTCAGATTGCCCAGATTATTATTTTTTCCATATCCGAAATCCATTCTTGCACCGGTCGGATCAATCAGATATGCCAGATAGTTTCCTGCTGTGGACGGGCCATACTGCGCTTTCTGCAGATTTCCATTGGAATCCTTGATACTCCGCATGTATTTGTCCTGACCAAACGCATATTCCCAGCCGTTTTTGTCCTTCATGATGTAATAGGAATCTCCGTTGGAGGAGCTTGTCTGCGTCAGCTCATATCCAAGGCCATCTTCATCCTTTAATTTATTTCCATCCGCTGTGTCTTTATAAAAGTAATGTCGGGTTCCGTCTCCATCTGTGTAGACATACGGGAAGTTTGCGTTTCCTGTGGCTTCCATTTCCTGGATGAAGTTCATTCTCCAGCCTTTTCCCATACGGTTGTTTTTACTCCGTTCTGACAGATTATACACATGACGGATATGAATCGGCAGCAGTCCACCGCTGGTTGACGCATCTTCATGCACCCATACAAGGTTTCCATTGAAGTCATTAACATAGCCATGGCCTGCGCGTCCGGCATCCTGCTCATGGTAGCTGTAATAGTCCTCGAGTCCTGTTGTACTACGGTAATAAAAGATTCCTTGCGGGAAATACTCGGAAGTAATTCCATAAGAGTTATTGGATGGATAATCAGAAGAAATGAAAACGGCTTCCTGATATGGTGTCTCATTCTGTGCCGTGATAACAATTCCATGATTT
The DNA here is from genome assembly GCF_977045365.1 of Fusicatenibacter sp. Classification (NCBI taxonomy): domain Bacteria; kingdom Bacillati; phylum Bacillota; class Clostridia; order Lachnospirales; family Lachnospiraceae; genus Fusicatenibacter; species Fusicatenibacter sp. Next base: position 4,333 of record NZ_CDRRUH010000019.1, on the reverse strand, counting down.
ACCCCTGTGTTGTACCACTCACGCACCAGTTTTGTCACGTTGAATCCGCACGGTGTAACGGTAATTGTGTTTCCGGACTGTACCTGCTTTACACTGCAGTAATCCAGTACATTCGACTGATATGCCGGTTGATTGTTCCATGTGGTTGAACCCGGATTCCATCCTCCCGTTACTTTATGGGCAGTAATGAAAAACGGCTGGTTGCTATCCGAAGAATACCGGTACTGCCATACATAGATTTTTGCATCGTAGATGACTGCTCCGGGCTCCATGGCAGGCAGACTGGTGAATTTCAGGAAAGAACGGCATTTTCCATATTCCCGGTTATGGCCTACGGTAAAAGAACCATAAGAAGCTACCACCGCGCTGTCCGGACTTTTTTCTCTGACAAATGTATCGTCAATTGCCTTATTTGTTTTCGAGGTTTCTGCCGATGGATCAATCACAACCGGATATACTCGGTTTTCGTCCTGAAGCCATTTCTGATCCGGTACGACGCTTAAAATACTGCAATGCTGTTCCGCATCGGTTTCCAGTTCATAGTGTACCTGTTCCGAATAATTTCCGGCTGCATCGTACATGCACGGTGGGGCAAAATAGTAAAAAACTTCTTCTGTTTCTTCATCAATCAGGTCAATTCCTCCGTCTTCCCGAATGACAATCATCATCCCCGGAAACTGCAGGGAAAACGAATATTCAAGAGCTGTTGCTTCTACCGATTTTAAGATCAGGTTTTCTTTTACCTGTTCTCCGATAATTTTGTATTCGAGATCTACATCCTCTGCAATCTCGGCATAATGTCCTGTAGCCACAAGACCCGGAACACTCATTTTCTCCTGATTTTCCTGCTCCACGCTTTTTTCTTCTGTTTTCTGCACTGCGGCTCTGTTCTGCATTCCTTCTTCTGTCGGATAGAGATTTTCCGGCTGAAATACAGCTTCACGCTTCTGTGCCTGTACTGCCGCCTGGCTTCGGATGTTCTGTTTTTTCTGCTTTTCTGCCAGAAATCCCCAGCTCAGTTTTCTTCCCGTTTTTTCAATAGTAACCATTTCAATTGTATTACTGCTTTCTGCAAAATGTACTTTTACCCGGGAGGCATGGTTCTGATAACCACTTTCTGTTTTTTCCAGTCTGTTGTCGATTTCCTTCCACGCTTCCCCTTCTTTATAATGAACCGGGTATCCGTAAATGACGGCTGCACCGCCATGATTTTCTGTTCGGAAGGTTTTGGTAAAACGGTCTCGTTTCTGTAAAATTTCCGCAATTACGCGATCTGTTTTATGACTCATTTTAATTTCTCCTTTTTCTTCATCCTGTATCGTTTCTGGTTTCGTGAATGCTTTATCTGCGCGCTTCTGATAAAGTTCTAAATTTAGATAATCACCTATTGACTTTTCTCTATGAAAACTCTAATATAGAAATATAATCTTATTCATTTTAGGCTTTTCTCTAAATTTGATCTTATTATATAGGGTATCATCTATTTTGTCAATACATTTTTTAGGCTTTTATCTATTTTTTTATTGGAGGTATGTTATGAACTGCGTAGAACGTGTAAAGCAAATCTGTAAAGAGAGGAAAATTCCAATATCGAAGCTGGAAAAAGACCTTGGATTTTCCAACGGTTATGTCGGTCAGCTAAAAAAAGGCTCCTTCCCTGCTGAGCGTCTTTCCAAAATTGCCGACTATCTGAGTCTTTCCCCGCAATATCTGATGTACGGAGAGGAATCTGCACCAGATCCGGTACTGACTTCTCGTGATGAACGGGATATCGAAAAAATTCTCGCCCGTACCAAAGAACAGCTTCTTTCTCAGGAGGGGCTGATGTTTGACGGCGATCCCGCTTCCCCGGAAGCCATCGATTCCATTCTTTCGGCAATGCAGATCGGTATGGAACTCGCTAAAAAGAAGAACAAAGAAAAATACACACCGAAAAAATATAAAAAGGACTGATGTCTATGGACATAAAAAAAAGAGCGAATCAGATCGCTCACCGATTCCAGTCACGGAATCCTTTCGAAATTGTCCGTGGACTGAATGTGATTCTCGTGGATGCTCCTTTAAGCGGAGTCCGTGGTTTTTATCAGTATTTTCAGAGAAACCATATCATCTATCTCGATGAAACTCTTTCCGAGCAGGAGCGCACGCTGGTTCTGGCACACGAACTTGGGCATTTGTTTCTCCACAAAAAGGCAAATGCCATCTTTATGGATACCAGAACTCATTTAAAAACGGCAGAATATGAAACCGAAGCTGATACCTTTGCCATTGAACTGCTCCTGCCTGATGACACGTTCTCAGAATATCTTTCTGCTGATTATACCGCAGAGCAGATATCACGAATTACGGGCTATGCGCAAAGGCTGATTGATTTAAAGGCTTCTCATATCAAAATTTCGTAATTTCGTTAACTCGCAAAAAGACAGCTTCCTGCCTGATGAATCGGCTCCATTCTTAAGGCAGGAGGCTGTCTTTTCCTACTATACCCGCTCTACTAAAAGCTGCTGCATCGGCGTAAGATTTTCGGTTTTAAGGTCGTTCAGTTCCCGAATTTTTTCCGTTGTCGTATAGAATTTCTTCGCGATATTCCACAGTGTATCCCCCGGCTTGACGAAGTAGCAGGTGATTCCCGGTAGGCTCTGGAGTTCTTCTGGGTCGCGGTCTTTTTCTTCGACGTACTGCATTACCATTTCTTTTCTGCGACGGAAGACGAGGGCATTCAGGTTCAGTACGACTTTGGCTTCGATGTCGCTGCTGTCCGGCATGGTTGTGGAGAGCTGGTCGATGGAGGACTGGAGTTCGTAGCGGCAGTCCGGTCCGATTCCCGGGACTTCGATGGTGTGGCGGAAGGGGATGGCGGTTTCGGCGGCATAGAATGGCATTTCATCGTCGCTCACGACATAGAGCGCCCCAAGTTCCACCACGCCGGTTACTTCGATGCCGTTTTCTACGATTCTTTCCTCGTCGATCTTAATTTTGCCGTCGCTGTGGCAGATCTGCAGAATTTTGTTTTTCGGCACGCGCATCTGCAGTTTGTCGGTCAGGCGGCATTTGGAGGAGTTGCGGATCAGAAGGCTCTCCAAAGTCTCCTCCTGCACTTTTGGAATGCATTCTCGGTGCGGATGGTAGACATCCTGCAGCAAAGATACTGTCTCCTCCTGATACAGACAGATATCAAGTTCGAGCACGGCCTCTGCCTGCAGGACCCGCTCCTCGCCGTCGGAATCGGGCTGGATTTCGAGTGTGGTCTGGCCGAGTGTGCTTTCGATCCGCGGGATCATCTCGGAGGTGCATCCCTGGCATTCCACTTCTGCCTGGAACGGGAGCGCCTGCTCCACCCACTGCAGCGGGTGATCCTCCTCGCCGTCGCTGTACAGACAGAAGACAAAGAGTTCTCCCTGCGCACTGACCCGCCCCTCCTCAGAGCGGAGATCGAGGCCGCGCACTTCCAGATCCTGCCAGAGGATCTCATGCAGCTCCGGCTTGCCGGATGGAATCGTAAGCTCCTTTTTGACGCGCAGCACATCCTTTTTCTGCACTGCAAGCTCAACCACACGGTATTCCTGCCTTTTTACCGCAACATCGCTCTCCCCGCGGATTTCCATCGGCACGGCGAGGTCGCACAGTTCCTCGATCCACGCGTGCAGCGTGACGATCGCGCGCACGCCCAGCTTCCGCGAGTTGATGAGATGCAGGTTCAGATCCTCCACTTCCCAGGTAATGCAGACCTTGTCGCCGCCGGTCAGCCCATCGAGGTGGATCGTCTCGTCAATCGGAAGCTCTCCGGAAAGCTGGCAGATCCGGCGCCGTTCGCCGTCGGAGACGTACAGCAGATGAAAGGTGAGGCCGCCGAATACACGCGCTTTTCCTTCCGAAATCTGCACATCCCCGATCGTCACCTCGCCTTTTTTCTGAATCATCCGCCCCACATCGGGCCGTGCGTCCGGCACGTTGTAGTCCTCATCAAACGTAATCTGTGATACGGCTTCGCTTTTTCTGCAGATCTGATGCAGAATCTTTTTTACAAAATCCATAAGGCTCCTCCCACTCTAATCCTCAAATACGACTGAGATTCCCGCCGCTGCTTTCGTTTTCAGCACGACGTAAGGGCAGGAGGCGGCGCCTTTCTGCTCCTCCTTTGCGGCAGGTCCGACGAGTTTTGTCCGCACGAAAACGGCATTCTCCGATTTCGATACTTCTTCGATCTGTATGGAAAAGCCTCCGCTTTTCTGCTTTCCGTAGCCGCGCAGTATGTAGAGATCGTCCCCGCTCTCGTACGCCATCTGGAACGCGGATTCTTTTTTCTCCCGCAGAATCTGATCAATTTCCGGCG